>JAJZMN010000116.1 GCA_021850345.1 Actinomycetes bacterium
CCGGGAGGAGGTCGACGCGGCTCGAGAGCAGTTGGCCGAGCTTCACGTAGGTGGGGCCCATGCCCTGGAGCTCTTGGACCAGCTTCTCGGCGTCCTCCCGCAGCGCCTCGTCCTCGGCAGCCCCGCATGGCGCATCCGGGCGTAGGGCGCCCCGGTGCGCCAGGAGCAGGCGGGCGAGCTCCCCGTAGCGGGGCAGATGACCAAGCTTGAGCGGCGGCACCTGGGATGCGTACCCGAAGCCGGGCAGCAACCAACGGCTGTGAGCGCCCCGATCGCCTAAAGCGCCGGTCGGCGGGGCACCGCGGCGAGGATCTCGTCTCGAAGATCTCGAAGAGGAGCCATGCGAGCAGTCGTGTTCCACGGTGTCGGCGACATCGACGTGGACGACGTCCCGGAGCCGCGCATCGAGCAACCCACCGACGCCGTCATCCGCGTCACCACCCCCGCGATTTGCGGTACCAACCTGCACATGATCAACCTGCCCTGCACATGGTCAGGTGGCACCATCCCGGGGATGAAGCCTGGCACGGTTCTCGGTCACGAAGCCGTCGGCGTGATCGAGGAGGACGGTCGCGACGTGCGCAACCTGCCACGATGAAGAGCCTCAGGCCGCGCTCGACATCGCGGCCTGACCACGTGTCGGGCCGAACGCAAGGTTCCTCCCACTCGACCTCGGCTTCCGCCCACTCGAGCTCACGGGAAGAGCGTGCAGGCACCTGCCGGAAGCCCGGCGGCGCAGTGTCCTGACGGCACGCCCATCGTCGAGGCGTGACGAGACAGCATCGAGTAGGGAGGAGCCAGGTCCACCCCGTCCGGCTCGCTCAGGTAACCGGGGGCGGTCCCCTCGATCCCCGTGTGCCCGTACTGCCAGACGATCTTGTCGGTATGCGGATCGACCACGATCACCCGGTCGTTGCCGTCGTCGTTGCACAAGATGTCGCCGTTCGTGGGGATCGGCTCGCACAGTGACGGCGTGCGGAGCATTCCCGGCCCGGTGCTCGGCCCGTAGCGCCAGAGCAGCTTTCCGGCCTGATTGAACTCGACGATCTGCCCCGGCGTGGAATAGTCGACCGTCAGGTACACCCCGGGCGACACCTCGTTGGTGTCGGAGGGGTAGGCGACTCCGGGAGGGTGGGTCGACCACAGGATCCTCCCCGACAAGGTCATCTCGTCGACCCAGTCACCGTTGATCTCGGTCACGAGATAGTTGCCGTCGGTTAGAGGGAAGGCGCCGTTGGGGCTGCCGAAGCGCAACGGCGGCTGGTGGAAGCAAGCCGTGTTCTGGGTGCCGATCCGCTCCAAGGGGCGGTGCGCGCCGGGACCGATGAGCAGCAGGCTGCAGTTCTTGATGTCGGCGACCAGGACGTCCCCGTTCGGCAGCAGCATTGCGTCGTCGGGGTTGTCGAGATGATTCGGCCCCGCGCCCGGGACTCCGGGCGTCCCGTATCGCCACAGAATCCGGTGGCGGGGAATGCTCAGGAGAGAGACCACCTGGTCTGTCTCCTCGGTCGCGAGGATGGCGTTGCCGCTCGCAGCGAAGAAGGCGTCGTCGGGCGACAGGAAGGTCTGACCGGGCGCGAGGTCACCGGGCTTGGGGAACTGCCAGACGATCGCGCCGGCGGGGTTCACCAGGAGCAGGCGGTTGTTCCCTTCGTCGGCGATGAGCACGTCGCCCGGGAGGACCCCGGGATCGGAGCCGGGGGCGAGGTTCGGTCCCGGGCTCATGCCCACGCCCTGTCGGGAGGCCAACGGACGACTCCGTGTCACCCCGGACCGGCCGGTCGCCGACCGGGCAGGGGTGGAGTGCCGGCTCGGGCTCCCCGAGCTCAGGAGTGGAGGCAACACCACCACCAGCGCCAACACCGCCCCGAGGAGCAGGAGGCTCCGTCGGAGTCGTGCTGGGCGACTCAAGGGCGCCCGGCGTGGCCGGCGGGCGTGCGTCCCCGGGCGCGTTCCGGCCCGACCGCGCCGCAGTGCCTCGGGAGGGAAGTCGTCTTCGCGGAGTTGGCGGAGCATTAGATGCAGCTCCTTGCTCTACGTATGGCGAGGAGCTTAGGGTAAATGGCCTGCGGATGTCGGCGATGGGTGGTCTGCTGGGGTGCCGCGATCGGCACCACGTCGAGAAGGGGGACAGGGACAGGTGCCACACGAGGGGGCGTCGCTCGGACTCGAACCGACGCATCGACCCGTCCGGGACGACTCGACACTCGCGGACCGGGCGGACCGGGCGGACCGGGCGGACCGGGCAAACCGGGCGGACCGGGCGGACCGGGAGGAGCGGGCGGACCGGGAGGAGCGGGCAAACCGGGCCGACCGTGTCGTCGTCGGGGTTGCGGTCACGACGATGCTGTGCGCCTTCGCACTGGTCTGCCTTGGCAGCACCGTGCGCGTCACCAACTCGGGCATGGGCTGTCCGAGTTGGCCGCTCTGCTACGGCCACGTCGGGCCGATCGACCGCTTCCACGCGCTGCTCGAGCAGTCGCACCGCTACCTGGCGGGGCTCGTGACGGTGGGCGCCGTCGCCACCGCGCTCCTCGCCTACCGCGCACGAGCTCGTCGGATGGCGTTTCCTCCCGCCCTCGGGGGTGCGTGCCTGGTCGTTGTCCAGGCGGCCCTTGGCGCGCTCACCGTCTTGGCCAAGAACGCCCCCTGGACGGTCGCAGTGCACCTCGTCGTGGGCCTGACGTTCCTGGCGGTCACGGTCGTCACCGTCATCACCGCGGTGCGAGCCCCCCGTGGCGCTTGGCATTGGACAGCCGTGGGGGGACGGGGATGGGGAGTGCTCGCCGCGATGCTCGCCGCCATCGTGGGCGGGAGCCTCGTGGTGGCCAACGGAGCCGGGGGCGCGTGCCCCGCCTGGCCTCTCTGCCCGTCATCGGCGCCGGGTCTCGCCGATTGGCAGCTGGTCCATCGCTCACTCGCCGGCATCGCCGGAATCGCGCTCGTCTGGTTCATCGGCAGTCGGTGGCGCGAGACCTCCGACCGGCGTGCTTGGCGTGCCGGTGCCGTCGCGTCGCTCGGCCTCTTCGTCGCGGTCGCCGCCTTCGGCGCCGCGAGCGCGATTACTAGGGCTGCACCGGTCTGGCAGGACCTCCATCTTCCGATGGTCGGGCTCCTCTGGGGGCTCGTCGTGGCGATGGTGGCCGCGCTGGCGACGTACCGGCCACTCGAAGGGTCCCCCGACCGCGCGGGGGGCGAGTCACCGACCCAACGGAGCGTGGAGCGCGCGGCCGTTGCGGGCCGAAGCAACTAGCAAGTACTTCACCAACGCGTCCTTCCCCAGGTGGCGGCCGCGCTCGCGTCGCTCGTCGGGACGTAACCTTCGGGCCCGCGCGCGCTCGGGTGGGTGCGTGGGGCCCTGGCGGCGGACCTCAGCGCGCTGGTCGCAACGACCGCGGCTTGGCCTGAGGTTTGGTCCGAAGCGCCTGGGGCTGGGGCCCCCCGTCGAACTCGCGCGCCATTCGGCGCAGCACTGCGCGAAGGACACGCTGCGTCCTCTGCTCGAGCGTGTCGGTGTCGAGCGGCGCCCCGTCGTCCACCGCCTGGTGCCACGTCCCCGACACCCGCAGCTCGCAACGCGCCGCGTCGACGGGCTCGACATGGAGCTCGCCTTCGAAGTGGCTCCGTCCGCCAGGCTCCGAGAGGCGCCAGCCGAGGAGGTAGGTCGAGGGGTCCCCGGCGCCACCCTGGACGGACGGGTCGATCGAGCACTCGGCGACGAGACGCGCCGGGCGCGATACGTCGCCGGGGAGCTCCCCCGCCTCGTGCACCGCCGCGCCGAGGACCGCGCTCCAGTTGTGACGCGCGCCGAGCGCGGCGTGGACTGCGAGCGCCGGTAGCTCCACGTGGACGAGGTCCGAGAGGTCCACGGCGCGGGGGTGCGACCGGTGGGCGTCACTCGGTACCCGATAGCGGCCGGCTTCGATGTCCGCATCGCGTGCCGCCACCTCGGCGAGGGTGGTCCCTGCAAGCAGCTCGGCCAGCTGCGCCGTCGCCTGTCCCCAGGTCTCGTGCAGCGGGCAGACCGCTTCCCAGCGGCATGGTCCGTCCCCGAGAGCGCAGCGTTCGGCGCGCAGCCGTCCCTCGGCAGCCTCGACGACCTCCAAGACGCTGATCTCCTCGGGGTGCCGGGAGAGCCGGTAGCCGCCGTCGCGTCCCGCGCGCGATACCGCCAGACCGGCCCGGACCAGGTCAGCGAGAATTTGCGACGCGAAGGTCCGCGGCACCTCCGTCTCCGCGACGACCTCGCGGATCTTGCGGGGCCCTCCGGCCTCGTAGGCGCGGGCGAGCGCGATCGCAGAGCGCATCACGTAGTCACCGCGTTTGGACAGGATCATGTTCATGGCCGGACCTGCAGGTTACCGAAGGCCGCCGGCCGCCCAGTGCTTCCGCGGCCAAGATGCCGCCGCGGCGAGCTCGTCATGGCGCCTGCGTGGACCCCGCGGGGACCGCCTCGTGTGCCCGGAACCCCGCAAGGAACCGGCGGGCGAAGGCGACCGCCGCGACCCGGTTCGCGCCGCGCCGCAAGGCCGAGGTGGTCACGACGCGTGCGCCCTTCTGCTCCACCAGCGAAGCCATCTGCACGAGCGTTCCGCGCGGGTCCACCGCGTAGGTGCAGAAGAGCGCCACCGGGATGCCGCCCAGGCGCGGCAGCTCGTCGAGCCACGCCGAGACGGCGGGCGGGACCCCCACCTTGGCCACCACGAGGCCCTTCACCCAGGTACCGATCACGAGGGCGTCGGCGGCGGCGAGCTCCTCGGCACCGACGTGCTCGATCGGGAGGACACGGACGGCGCACTGCTTGTCGGCGAGCTCTTCACCGACCGTCCGTGCGACCGCAGCCGTGCGGCCGCCCTCGCTCGAGTAGCAGACGAGCACCCGCCTGCCGGCATTGGGCCCGCGGCGCCCCGGCCGGGACGGGTGAGCTGCGAGGACGGCCTGCGCGGCGCGCCGTCCCTGTGCCATCGCCTCGACCACGGTCGACGGGCCGACGAGCGCATCGCCGACCACCCACAGCCTCTCGCGCACGGGGAAGGATGCGGCCTGGAGGCCCACCTCCCTGCCGAGGGCGAGCCTGCCGACGGGGTTGTGGAACGCGAAGGAGGACGCCCGGTTGGCGAGAACGCCCGACGCCGTCCAGCGCCGGTCCGGCACGCCGCGCTGCTCCCGGCGAACAGGCGTGCCCGGCAACGCGGCGGCGACGTCCGGATCGGGGCGGTATCCCATGGCCATGACGACGAGGTCCACGTCGACGCCCTCGGCGGGCACGTCACGCAGGACCGCCGGGAGCCGGTCGGCGCGCTCTTGACGGGTCGGTGCCAGCCATGCCCGCCGCGCCCGCCCGTCCGGCCCCTCGATGCTGGTCACGGTCCTCGCGAACCTGACGATCACGCCCTCCTCCCGAGCCTCGGCCAACTCGTCGGGCCGGGCCAGCGAGAATCGCTCGTCGAGCCAGTCGACACACGTGGCGTCGAGGCCCAACCGACGCGCCGTGCGGGCGACGTCCATCGCGGTGTTGCCTGCGCCGAGCACGAGGACGTGCGGCGTGCGGCCGCAACGGACGGCGTCGTCGAGTCCCATGTCCGAGTGCCACGCCGGGAGGCTGTCCTCGAGCGCCAACGCACGGCGAGCCGTCTTGAGGAACATGGTTGCGTCGGTCACCCCGTCGAGGTCCGCTCCCGGAATCGGGAGGCGCACCGGGATGCTCGCCCCGGTCGCGACCACGACCGCGTCGTGCTCGGCGAGAAGCTGATCGAGCCCGGCGGCGTCGACCTCGACGCCGCAGCGAAGGTCGACCCCCGCATCTTGGAGTTGGCGCCACGGACGGCTCGCCACCGCGTCGGGAAGCGTGAAGTCGGGGATGCCCCAGCCGAGCAGCCCGGCGGGAGTGGAGTCCCGCTCGTAGACGGTGACCGAGGCGCCTCCTTCGACGAGCGCCCAGGCGGTGCCGATGCCTCCGGGACCGGCACCGACGACGGCGACGGACAGCTCGACGTCCTCCCCGCGCTCGGGGGGAGCGACCGGGCGCATGTCCGCGACGAAGCGCTCGAGCTGCCCGATGGCCACCGGCGCTTCGCCCGCAAGCGACCAGGTGCACGCACCCTCGCACTGGGCCGACTGGTTGCAGACGCGCGAGCAGACGTCGGGCAGCACGGTCGTCTTGCGCAGGATCTCGTGGGCTCGTGTCAGGTCGCGCTCGGCGACGGCCGTGATGAATGCCGGAATGTCGTTGTGCGCCGGGCAGCCGCGCACGCACGTCGGGTCCGGGCATCCGAGGCACCGCTGCGCCTCGGCGACAGCCTCCTGCCAGCTGCGGAGCCCGAGCCGCACCTCGCCCACATCGCCGAACAGGGGCTCTGGATGCACGACCTCCGAAGTGACCCGCGTCCCCGCGACAGCTGGCCCGTGCACCTCGATGGCGCTGAACGGGCACGTGCGCACGCACTGGCGGCACCCGACACATCGCTCGTCGTGGGCGACCGCCACCCAGCGGACCGGGTCCATGTCGAGCGCGTCGACGGGGCAGCGAACGACACACTCCTGGCAACCGGCACACCGGTCGACGAGGACCTGCACGTGGGGGCGCGCGGTCGATGTGACGCCCGCCTCGGTCATCGTGATGGCCATGGGTCTCCTCTCCTGGCTCCGGCGGCCGTCAGCTCGCCGCGTGCATGAGGACGTACAACACGCTCGCCGCTGCTCCGCAGGAGAGCACGACGCCGAGCGTCGCCATTCGGACTCCGAGGGCGCTGCGGCTGACCGGCACGAGCTCTCTTCCGGCGATCTTCCACGTGGCCCACGCCGCTGCCGCAGTGCCCGCGAGGATCACGGCCACCTGCACCACGACGATCCAACCGTCGCTGAGGAGGTGGAAGCCGTAGATCGCCGATCGGGTCGAGGAAAAGCCGGCGATGTGCGCGACCGCGGGCACGACGCGCGCGGAGTGCTTGAAGAACTTCGGAAGCTGGCGGGCGAAGTAGTCGGCGCCCACCACCGGGATGAGCCCGTACGCCATCGGGACGAAGAACGCCCTGAATCGCGAGGTTCGGTCCACGAAGTTCTTCGCGGTCGACGCGGCGGCGGCATCGACGCGGCCCAACGCGCGCGACACCAGCCACGCGATGCCGGCGGTCGCGAGCGCGACCACCACGATGACGCCGGCGTAGTCGACGGGGTCCGGGTAGTGGGGGAAGAGGAGCGTCCGGTTCAGCCAGTTGTCCGCCGAGGCGAAGGCGTTCGTGGCGTTGAACTGCTGGTACACGACCAGCCCCCACAAGATGACGATGCCCCACGCGACGTCGGCCCGCCGCCTGCGCGGGGCGACCACCGAAGTGAGCGGGCGCTGGATGAAGAGGCCGACGTTGCCCTCGGGGCAGGACTTGTAGCACTCCGAGCACAGCCCGCACGACAGGTTCGAGTCGGCGCTGCCTGGCCACGTGTACCAGGGACAGCCGTATCCCTGGTCACCGCCGCGCATGCAGTCCTTGGTCCGGCACGACAGGCAGACCTCGCGGTCCTTGGTCCGGAAGCCCGCAACCGACCCCATCGAACCCACCGTGCCGATCAGGGTGGTGAGCGGGCAGACGTAGCGGCAGAACGTCCGCCGCTCGAAGACCAAGAAGAAGATGAGGGCGGAAGAGACGATGCCGACGACCATCCACGACGTGTCGGCGGGATTGCCCGGCCCGGCGATGTTGAAGAACTCCTCGATCCAGGTGAGCACGAGGAAGCTCCCGACCGGAATCAGGAACCCGAGTCGCGCGAGAGGCTCGGGAAACTTACGCCCGAGCCCGAGCGCCTTCTGCGTGCGGTTCCAGAACGTGCGCCGCTGGATCCACTCGGCGAAGCCGCCGAACGGGCACATCGCGCACCACGCCCGGCCCACCACCACCATCATCACGAACACGAGGCAGAACCACACGTACCAGGTGATCGCGGCGCCGAAGTTGAGGCCGGGGACGGCGGTACCGGCGATGCCGACGAAGATCACGGTCCAGAAGACGATCTGGTTCGGCACGATGAGAAGGAACTGGAACTTGCGATTGCGGACCAGGCGCGCCACCCGCGGGTTGGCCGTGAGCTCCAATCCCGGTTCGGGATCGGTGTCGTCGAAGCGCTCGTGGAGCCCTGCCCGCCGGGTCGGCCGCAGCCGCACCGCCGACGTGACCGGATCGGGTGCGGCGCTGGTGCGCTCCTGCAGGTCGACGGCCATCGGCCCCTCCTCGCCTCCTCGAACGTGGGCGCCGCTCCGACACCGCCGGAAGGTCCGGAACGGCCGGAAGGTCCGGGACAGCCACACGTGTAGTGAACAACTTTAGGTTGCAAGTTAGTGACTTCTGAAAACTACGTCAAGTCCTGAGGTACACTTTCTGGGTGGACGTCGGCCTCTCGAGCCGGGGAAGGTACGTGATGAGGGCGGCGATCTTCCTCGCCGCCGAGTACGGGTCGGGGAAGCTGCGGACCCGGCGCGAGGTCTCCGAGGCCATGGCGCTCCCGCCGACATTCGTGCCCCAGGTCATGAGCGACCTGGTTCGTGCGGGGCTCGTCGTGTCGGCTCCCGGCCTCGGCGGCGGCTACCGCCTCGCCCGCCCTCCGGAGCTGGTCACGCTCGTGGACGTGGTCGAGGCGGGTGAGGGACCGCTGGACGGCAGCGCGTCTTCCGGCGGGTGCGCCGCCCGTGCCGTGCTCTCCCTCGACGCGCTGTGGAACGAAGCCAGCGCTCGTGTCCGGCACGCGCTGGCGGGCATGACCCTGGCACAGTTGGTCGGGCACGGCGAGGAGGGCGCGCGGATCGTCGGACGACCGCCCTGCGGTGTGATGGCTGACCGAGCTCCGTCCAGCTCAGTGCCGGTGCGTGCCGGCGACTTCGGCCCCAAGGAGGTCCGCAAGGAAGCCGTCGAGGGCCGCAGAGACCTCGTCGGGGCGACGGCGCGCCCGCGCCGTCGCGACGGTCGCTGCCGTGAAGAGCACGCCGTAGACGAGGACGACGAGCAATGAGGCTGCAACCAACGCCGCCGCGCAGTAGCCGAGGATCGGACCCATGGGACCAGCGTGAACCAGCGCGTGCCGCTCGAGAACCCCGAGTACCGCTCCGTGTTGCCGCGGGCGAGCTGCCGAGTGTCCGTGGTACCACGGGGCTGGATGTCGGCCCGGAACCGGTGGCATCACCACCCGCGGCTCGGC
The DNA here is from genome assembly GCA_021850345.1 of Actinomycetes bacterium. Next base: position 9,184 of record JAJZMN010000116.1, read on the forward strand.
GGCGGATCCGCGTCGTGATCGTCGAGGACCACGCGCTCGTCCGAGAGGGGACGGCGCAGCTGCTCGAGGCACACGCCGATCTACAGGTCGTCGGCGCGTGCGCGTCCGCCGAGGAGGGTTCCGATCTCGTGGCGCGCGTTGCTCCCGACGTCGTCCTCGTCGACGTCAACCTCCCGGGGGCGAGCGGTCTCACGCTCGCGACGCACCTCGCCCGTCACCAGCCGTCCGCCCGCGTGCTCGTCGTCAGCGCTTATGACGACCACGCGTACGTGACGGAGGCGCTAGAAATCGGTGTGGGCGGCTATCTGCTCAAGACCGCCTCGGGGCGCGAACTGGTCGAGGCCGTGCGGCTCGTCGCGGCCGGTGTGTTCGTTCTCGATGGCGCGGTCACGGCCAGGCTCAGCCGCAGACACGGTGGCACGCGGGGGCGGCGGGACCCCGAAGGGCTCACGCCGAGGGAGGCGGAGGTCTTCGCACTCGTCGCGCAGGGACGCTCCAACAAGCAGATCGCGGCGGAGCTGTCGCTCGGACTGCGCACGGTCGAGTCCCACGTCTCGAGCCTCCTTTCGAAGCTCGGCGCGGCCTCACGCACCGAAGCCGTCGCCACCGCACTGCGCGGGGCACACCACAGCGATGGCACGAGCTCCGGCTCCTGAGGCGACCGCAGCGGGCGTCGCGTCCGTCAGCGACGTCGTGCGCCGGGGGCTCCGCCCTCCACTGCGCGACCGGCGCTTCTGGGTGATTCAAGCGGTGGTGGTCCTCCTCGCAGGGCTGCACCTCTTGATCGATCTCCAGACGTCGGCGGAGGGCGGTTCCTTCCCCGGCGGCATCCCGGTGGCACTGCTGATCGTTCCCGTCGGCTACGCCGCCCTGCGCTGGGGTCTGACCGGTTCGGCGTTCACCGCCGCGTGGGCCACCGTGCTGTGGCTCCCCGACCTCCTGCTCCCCTTCGACCAGGGCCACGCCCCATCCGACTTGGTCAATCTCATGCTCGTGAACGCCGTCGCGCTCTTCTTCGGCCAGCGGATCGAGGCGGAGCGTCGGGCACATGCCCGCGTGGAGCAAGCGACCCTTGGGCGCCTGCACGCCGAGGCGGGCTTCCGCCAGCTCTTCGAGGCGAACCGGGCACCGATTCTGGTCGTCGATGCCGAGGGGACCGTGCGTGCCGCCAACCCCGCCGCGACCGCGGCGTTCGGGGAGGAAGCGCTAGGGCAGCGCGCGAGCGCGCTCTCGGGCGTGGACGCGACCGCCGACGCTCTTCACGGGCAGGTCGTCAGCGCGCCTGACGGTCACGACTACCGGGTGGCGTTCGTCACCCTGCCCGAGGGAGGCGACGACGCCGCGCAGCTCGTGTTCGAAGACGTGACCGAGGAGCGCAGCCAGTCCCGTCGGGCGGCCAACCAGCGTGCGCGAATGGTTGCGGCCGAAGAGGAGCAGCGCCGTCGCCTCGCGCGTGAGCTGCACGACGAGCCATTGCAGCTCCTGCTCCACCTCGCGAGAAAGTTCGAGAACCTGTGCGAGTCGCCCGGCGTGCCACCCGACGTCGTAGCAAGCCTCGGTGACGCTCGAGTCCGGTCGCTCGAAGCCGCGACGCGCCTTCGCGCTCTCGCCCGCGACCTGCGGCCGCCGTCGCTCGACCACCTCGGGCTGGTGGCGGCGCTGTCGGGCTTTCTCGCCGAGGTCGAGGATGGCAGCGGGCTCCCGGTCGAGCTCACGGTCTCAGGCGCGACGCGCCGCGTCCCGTCCGACGTCGAGCTGGGGGCGTTCCGGATCCTCCAAGAGGCGGTGCGCAACGCCGTGGGCCACGCCCGGGCGCGACACGTGCAGGTGGAGGTTGCGTTCGGGGCGGATCGGCTCCACCTGCTCGTGACGGACGACGGGGTGGGGTTCGACGTCGGCACGCTGCAAGGCGAGGGCCCTGCCGGGCATCTCGGGCTCGTCGGCATGGCGGAGCGGGCGAGTCTTCTCGGCGGCGGGTTCGAGGTGGCCAGCGAGCCCGGGCGCGGAACCGTCGTGCAGGCGTGGCTCCCCGTCGCAGAAGAGCCTGTGCACGACGGAAGAAGCTCACGGGAAACGGGGTCGAGCGGACCCGGACCCTTCCGGGAAGAACGAATTGGAAGTCGCCCCTGAGGGGGCGGAGCGAGTGGGTTTGGGTGGATGGGTGAGGTCTTCAC
>JAJZMN010000214.1 GCA_021850345.1 Actinomycetes bacterium
TAGTCCCAGGTCACGGGCTCGCGTAGTAACACGACCTCCGGGTCACGACGTGCCTCTTCTCCCTGTTCAAAGGCACATTCCGGCCACATTGCGTGCCTACCATCTCAGTAAGTCCGGTCCTGTGCCCTGCCCCCGTTGCCCCCTGTGCCCCAAAACCGCTGCCACCCGCTCCGCTACCGGACGGGCGATCGATGAACGCTCACGGCGTAGTCACCACCGGGCAAGAACGGTGCCCGATCCCAGGTGGCGAACCGCGCTTCCAGCCTGAGACCTGCCGAGCTCGCCATCGCGTCGTAGTCGGCAAGCGCCAGCCCGGCACCGAGTGAGAAGCCGGCAACGAGGCGGCCGCTGGGCTCGAGGTGCGCGCACAGCCGGTCCACGACTGCCGGTTCGCTGCCGGGATCCACGAAGAGCAGCACGTTTCCCGCCATGACGATGAGGTCGAACCGGCGACCGAGGTTGAGACCGGCGAGATCCGCTTGCACCCACGTGAGCTCGGGCGCTTTGCCGCGCGCTGCCGCGAGCATGGCCGGGTCGATGTCCACGCCGACGACTTCCACGCCGCGGACGGCGAGCTCGATCGCGACCCGACCAGTGCCGCAGCCGGCGTCGAGCACCGTCGCTGGCGCAAACGAAGAGACGAGGGTCGCTTCACCGTGCACGTCCACCCCCGAGGCCGCCAGTTGTTCGAATCGCCGGTCGTAGGCCTGCCCACGGGGGACGCCGGACGAAGTCCACCGGCTTTCTCGGCTCATCGGTACAGTCTGGCTGCGTGGAAGCCCTGCGTCAGCGCATTGAAGTGCTCTGGGAGCGCATCGACGAGCTCTCACCGGCGGACGACGAAGCCGTCGAGACCGTGGCCGAGGCCGTGGAGCTCCTCGACCAAGGTGCGGTGCGGGTCGCCGAGACCGGACCCGGCGGTGAGACGATCGTCCACGAGTGGTTGAAGAAGGCGATCCTGCTCCTCTTTCGGGTGCGAGAGCTCGAGACCACCGAGGTCGGCCCATTCGAGTTCGTCGACAAGCTCCCCTTGAAGCGTGACTTCGCCCGGGCGCAGGTACGCGTCGTGCCGGGAGCGTCGGCGCGATGGGGCTCGTACCTCGCGCCGGGGGTGGTCCTCATGCCTTCGTACGTGAACATCGGCGCGCGCGTGGGAGAACAGTCCATGGTGGACACGTGGGCGACCGTCGGATCGTGCGCACAGATCGGGGCCCGCGTCCATCTCTCGGGTGGAGTGGGCATCGGCGGCGTGCTGGAGCCACCCAACTCCGTGCCGGTTGTCGTCGAGGACACAGCGCTCGTGGGCAGTCGCTGCATGATCACCCAGGGGGCGCGCGTGGGTCGCGGGGCAGTGCTCGGCGAGGGCACCATCTTGAACCCGTCGATCCCGGTGTTCGACGCCGACACCGGAGAGGAGCTCGGGCGAGGCGTTGTGCCGCCGTGGACCGTGGCGGTCTCGGCTGCGAGACGTCGCGAGTTCGCAGGCGGCGAGTTCTTCCTGCCGTGCGTCCTCGTCATCAAGCGCCTCGAAGAGGGCGAGCGGCACGACAAGGCGCAGCTCAACGCGTTGCTTCGGGCTCACGGAGTCTCGACGTGACGTCGGTGGCGCCACGAGATCTCCTCGAGTCGACCGCCGAGCTCGTCTCGATCCCCTCGGTGAGCCGCCACGAGTCCGTGCTCGCGGATCGCGTGGCCACGCAGCTCCTCCGGCACCCGTGGCTCGAGGTCACGCGCATCGGCGACAACGTGGTCGCGAGGACCGCCCTCGGGCGAGCCCAGCGGCTCCTTGTCGCCGGTCACCTGGACACCGTCCCTCCAGCGGACAACGAAACGGGGCGCATCGCCGACGGGGCGGTCTGGGGCCTGGGAGCGTGCGACATGAAAGGTGGTGTCGCCGTGATCCTCGACCTTGCGGAGGCGTGCACGGAACCGGCCGTCGATGTGACCTGGTGCCTCTACGCCCGCGAGGAGATCGAACGCGACGAGAACGGGCTGCTCGAGCTGTGGGAAGCCCGCCCCGACCTTCTCGAAGCGGACGCGGCGGTGCTCTGCGAGCCGTCCGACGCGCGTGTGGAGGCCGGATGCCAGGGCAGCCTTCGAGCCGAGATCCATCTGGGCGGGGTGCGGGCCCACTCCGCTCGCCCCGCCCAGGGCCGCAACGCGATCCACCGGCTGGCGCCGGTGCTCGATCGTCTCTCACGCTGGAGGGGACGGAACGTCGAGATCGATGGGTGCGACTTCGACGAGCAACTGCAGGCGGTCTTCGTCTCCGGTGGCGTCGCCGGGAACGTCGTGCCTGACCATGTCGTGCTCTCGGTCAACCACCGCTTCGCTCCTGACCGCGACTCGGCGGCAGCGTACGGGGCCTTGCTCGAGCTCACCGAGGGATTGCTCGAGGAGGCACTCGGCGACCGCGTGGTACTCGTCGACGCGGCCGACGGCGCCCCACCCGGCCTCGGCCATCCGCTCCTCGCAGCACTTGTCGAGCTGAGCGGGTACTCCCCGCGGGCAAAGCTCGGCTGGACCGACGTTGCGACGATGTGGGCCCACGGCGTGCCTGCCACGAACTTCGGGCCAGGGGATCCTCTGCTTGCGCATCATCCTGACGAGCACGTGACCCGAACGTCGCTCGAGCGCGCCCGAGTGGTACTGGGTGCGCTGCTCTACGAGGGCGGGCAAGCTCCCGGGCAGCCATGAGCAGTCCGAGCCGGGACCCCGCGGCGAGATCGCGTCAGAGTCGGCGCAAGACCGTCACCACTTTGCCGTAGACGGTGACGTCGTCCGGGGTGAACTCCATCGGTGCGAGCGCGGAGTTGCGCGGGGTGAGGACGACCTTTCCTCCCCGCCGGGAGAGGACCTTTACGGTTGCCTCGTCGCCGGGGATTCCCGCGACGACCGTGTCGCCGTTGTCCGCCTCGGGCTGCTGGCGGACCACCACGTAATCGCCGTCGAAGATTCCCGCTTCGATCATCGAGTCCCCGCGGACACGCAGCATGAACAGCGAACCCGTGCCCGTGAAGTCCTCGGGCAGGGCGACGATCTCCTCGACGTTCTCTTGCGCGAGCACCCCGGTGCCGGCGGCGACGTCGCCGACGAGCGGGACGTGGCGCACGGGTCCCGCGGCCATGGCGACTTGGGAGGTCGGCTCGTAGCGGACCTGGATCGCCCGGGGCTTCGTCGGGTCCCTCAGGAGGTAGCCCTCACGCTGCAGGACGGCGAGATGGCTGTGAACGGTGGCCGACGAGGTGAGCCCGACCGCTTCGCCGATCTCGCGCACCGAGGGGGGATAGCCCCGCTCGCGCAGGCAGTCACCGATGTACTCGAGGATCTGCTGCCGCTTCCCGCTGAGTGCCTGCGCCATCGTCACAACCCCCTCGTAGGCTCGCCATCGTGGGCGAACGTGTGTTTGCCGAGAGGATAGCCAAGTCACCGGGCCGGAGCAAACATCTGTTCGTCGGGACGCTTGACAACGAACAGACGTTCGTGATGGGATCGGGGAGGGCGAACTGATGTTCGTCGCCGGAGTGGACCGCCGGAGTGGACCGCCGGAGTGGCCCAACGGGCTGCCGGCTCCCGAAGGCAGGGGAGAGGAGCGAGAGATGGCGATCGCAGCGATGCTTGACCAAGACGCCGCCGCGTGGTCCGTGGAGACGCTTCGGGCCGCGTGGCCCCGTCCGGCACTCCGAGTGGTGCCAGAAGGGAGCGACGCTGACATCACGGAGATCAGCGCCGTCTCCGCGCAGCCGGTGGGCGCCGTGGCCGCCCGCACCGGAGCGGGGTCGAAGCGGGCTGTCGGTCAGGCTGTGGCCCCTCCGGGAGTACGCATCGGCGTGGACGTCGGGCAGCGACGTGCCCGGAGAGCTGCCGTGCAGCGAGGTCGGCGTGGCGTGGTCCTCGCCATCCTCACCGCGGGGCTCGTCTGTGGGCTTTCCCTGCCTCTCAGTGCCCTCGGGGGATCCTCGGGTGCCCGGTACGCCGGCCTCGACGTCTCGAGAGCGGCGGTCTACGTGGTACGACCGGGTGACACGCTGTGGTCGATCGCCCTCCGCTTCGACCGCGGTGGAGATCCGAGGCCGCTGGCCGAGGCGATCGCCAAGGAGACTGGATCGGCAGTGGTGGTGCCCGGCGAGCACATCGCGATTCCCTGACGAGGTGTCTCCGTCGACCGGGAGCGGCGGTGCGACAGCAGTAACGTCGCAGGCGTGCGGTGCCCATGGTGTGGCGCAGATGACGACCGGGTGGTCGATTCGCGAATGTCCGACGAAGGCGCGGCCATTCGTCGGCGTCGCGAGTGCCTCGGGTGTGGGCGGCGATTCACCACGTTCGAGCGAGTCGAAGAGCAACCGATGTGGGTGGTGAAACGGTCGGGCCAACGCGAGCCGTTCGACCGGGCGAAGCTGATCGCCGGTGTGCAAGCCGCGTGCAAGAACCGACCGGTCACGGACGGCATGCTCCAAAGCCTCGCGAGTCGCGTCGAAGAGTCGTTGCGCGCCGCATCCCTTGAGTCCACGAGCCAACAAGTGGGGATGGCCGTCCTCGAGCAGCTGCAGGGGATCGACGACGTGGCGTACCTGCGGTTCGCGAGCGTCTACAAGGGCTTCGAGGACGTCGGCGACTTTCAGCGGGAGGTCGGTCTGCTGATCAAGACGACCGAGCCCAAGCAGCGGGCGTGACCGCAGGCGGTTGACCTCATGGCCGACCTTGTGACCTGGGTTCCGAAGGTGGCCCTTGCCGTCTACGCGCATCCCGACGACGCGGACGTCGCCTGCGGCGGCACCCTCGCGAGCTGGGCGAAGCAAGGCTGTGACGTGCATCTCTTGGTCTGCACCGACGGCGGTCGCGGCACCACCGACACCGAGTCCAGTCCTGAAAGGCTGGCCGTCCGCCGGGCAGGGGAGCTCGCTGCCGCCGCCGACATCATCGGCCTCGCCACCCACCGCGTGCTCGGAGCCACCGACGGGGAGCTCGATCGACGGCAGACATTCGTGGGTGAGCTCGTTGCAGTCGTGCGGTCGCTCAAGCCAGAAGCCGTGCTCGGGCACGATCCCACGGCCGTCTTCTTCGGCCAGGAGTACTTCAACCACCGCGACCATCGCACCGCTGGATGGGCGACGCTCGACGCGTTGTCGCCGTCCGCCGCGCTCCCGCACTACTTCCCTGAGGCGGGACCACCGCACCAGGTGTCCGTCGCCTACTTGTCGGGAACCCTCGAACCGGACGTCTGGGTCGACATCGGCGAGACCATCGAAGTCAAGACCGCAGCCGTCGAGTGCCATCGGAGCCAGTTCGCCGATGCGGACGCCGGATGGGCGGCCGAGGCGGTGCGGCGACGCGCCGAGGAGGAAGGTCGCCGCGCCGGCGTCGTCCATGCGGAGGGTTTCCGGCGGCTCCGGCTCAGTGGCTGAACAAAGAGGACCACGGCAACCCCCTCCCCGTGCAGGGTCGGCATCAGCCGGACCGTGCTCGGAGGGGTCGGCATCCTCGCCCGGGCGGTCGTCCTCGGCTGGGTCGCCGCCCTCGGCCGGGTCGCCGCCCTCGGCCGGGTCGCCGCCCTCGGCCGGGTCGCCGCCCTCGGCCGGGTCCGCGTCGGCGTCAGGGTCGGCAGGGGCTCGAGCCGGTGGTGGCTTCGGGCGCGCGGGGCCCAGGCGTGAGGCCAGCATCCTTCATGTCGACATGGACTCCTTCTTCGCTTCGGTGGAGGTGCTCGATGACCCGTCGCTCGCGGGCAAGCCCGTGATCGTCGGGGGAAGCGGGGCAAGGGGCGTGGTGGCCTCGTGCACCTACGAAGCTCGCGTCTATGGCGTGCACTCGGCGATGCCGTCGATGCGCGCACGACAACTGTGCCCGCATGCGGTTTTCGTGGACGGCCACTACGGGCGGTATGCGGAGGTGAGCGCGCAACTTCACGACGTGCTGCGCTCGTTCACGCCGCTCGTCGAACCGGTCGGGCTCGACGAGGCGTTCCTCGACGTCCGTGGTGCGCTGCACCTGCTCGGATCACCGGCGTCCATCGGCGCGGCCATCCGGCAGCGCGTGCGCGAGGTGCTCGACCTCGACTGCTCGGTCGGCGCGGGACGATCGAAGATGATCGCAAAGCTCGCCTCGCGCGCGGCGAAGCCCATCGCAGGACCTGACGGCAAGCGGCCAGGAAAGGGAGTGGTGGTCGTCGATCCCGAAGAGGAACTCGCCTTTCTGCATCCGAAGGCCGTCGAGCAGCTCTGGGGCGTCGGACCGGTCACCGCCAAGCGCCTCTCGGACCTCGGCGTGCGCACCGTCGGTGACCTCGCCGCGTTGCCCGAGGCCGTCCTGGTACGAGCACTCGGCAAGGCGCACGGGAAGCATCTCGTGTCCCTTGCGTGCGGGGAGGATCCCGAGCCGGTCGTCCCTCACCGTCCGGTGAAGTCGGTCGGCCACGAAGAGACGTTCCGCGAGGACCTGGTCGATCGGAAGCTCCTGCAGCGCCACGCCCTGCGCATGGCGGAATCAGTGGCGAGCCACCTCCGGGCGAGCGGACAAGTCGCGCGAACCGTCACGGTGAAGGTCAAGCTGGCCGACTTCTCACTCCTCTCGCGCGCCCACACGATGGCGGTCGGGCTCGACACGGGTTCCGCGATCGGCGCGATTGCCGGCGCCCTGTTGGACGCGGTGGAGCTCCCGATGGGCGTGCGGTTGCTCGGCGTGAGCGTCTCGGGCCTGCAGCCTGCCTCGTCAGGGCGGCAGCTCCATTTCGACCTCGAGGGTTCCCCGACTCCCGCGCCGGCAGGTGGTGCGGCGGACGCGGCGCGCCAACAGGAGCATTGGCGTGAGGTGACCGCGGCCGTGGATGCCATTCGCCAGCGCTTCGGGACGACCGCCGTGGGCACTGTCTCGATGGTCGGTCCCGAGGGCATCGTGGTCCCCGCCCGCCGCGATGCACCGTGGGGGCCGAGCGAGGACGACGGGCACGCGCCCACCGCCTCGACCGATGGTTGACGGCTGGTCGCCCAGCCGGCCTCTTGCGTCTCGGTGCCCCAGTCCGCCACCCCTTGGCGTCGCCACTGTGCCCCCGAGACGACGGGGCGAGGGGCTCGATACTTCGAGCGTCCGCGTGCGCCGGCACTCAGGTGACCGCTGCGCCGGCACTCAGGAGCTCAAGCGCGTAGGTCGCTCGCGCCGTACCAGTGCAACCAGCGGCCGTGAGAGTGCATGTCCGCCAGTCGGTGCGTCGTGCGACCTTGCCGGGGCCCCTGTTCGACGAGCACGAGTGCCGTGGCTCCGCGCACCTTTGGCCCGGGAGGTGGCGGGACCGGCAGCCCGGGCACTTCGTACGGGGCCTCGGCGAAGAGCCAAGACACCGGCCGTGACGCGGCGAGCTGCTCGACGACATCGGCCAGGCAGCGTTGTTCGGCAGGAGTGAAATACGCCGCGACCCACGAATGCAGCACGCAGAGGTGCATGTCCGTCGGAAGCGATGCCGTGACGCTCGCAAGATCTGTCACCGCGTCACCGTGGTGCACCGCGGGCGGCTCGCGGAGAGACCTGGCGAGCTCGATCGCCAGGTGCGCGACCTCGAAACGGTCGAAGTGGTCCGGCCACTGGCACGCCAGGAGCCAGCGCACCTGGTCGTCATCGTGGACGTCGACGGGTCGACGGTCCAGTCCGACGCGGGCTGCGACGGACGGCGACGAGGTCGGGACCCGGCCCTTGCGGACCGAGCACCGGAGCACCAAAGGACTGCCAGCGTCGCCGGCGGAAACCACACCGCCGTCTCCGTACGCGTACTCGTAGGCGTAGCGGTCGAAAAGGAGGTTGAGCCCTGCCGCTGCGCCGACGTCGACGAGAGCGAGGGGCATGCCGGCTCGCTCGCCGACGGTGGAAAGGGCCGGGAGGATGCCGCTGCATCGGCCGACCTCGTTGGTCTGGGTGGCCCTCGACGCCACGAGTCGGAGGACCGCGTCGCGATGGCGGGCGCAGAACGCGGCGAATGACGGGAAGGGATCCTCGACACACGGATCCAGTGCGCTCGTGGGGTCCTCTCCTCTCCATGCGAGCACGGTGGGGTAGTGGGCCGCGAGCGGGTCGCTGATGCCGGTGAGGAGCAGATAGTGGACCGCTGCAAGGAGGATGTTCGGCCGGCGCTGGTCCGGTGGTGCCTCGGCGACAAGCCCGAGAAGTGTGGCATCGGCGGCGACACCTTCACAGATCCGTGCATAGCGGGCAGCGCCGTCTCGACGCACGCCGGTGGCGAACTTCCGGAACTGCTCGGCCAGGTTGTCGAGCCCTGTGCTCTCTCGCATCAGCGGGGATCGCCGAGAAAGCGAAGGGGTCGTGACACCGGGAGGGACCAGGCGTGATCTCGGAGCGATCCCAACTCCACCTCCGGGGACCGTAGCATCGAGGCAGTGCACGCGAAGAGCAGCGCCGGAACCGGCGCCAAGGAGGCGGCCATGGCACGCGATGTGGAACCCGAGACCGACAAGGGTGTCGTCGTCGAGCGCAGGTCCGACCGGCTCCGCCCCCTGCACACCCTGGCGGTCGTCGCCGTCGGCGTCGTCGGGGTGCTGGTCGCATTTTGGGCGCTCAGTTTCATTGCCGGCGTGTTGTGGGCTTTCGTGAAGGTCGTGGTGATCGTCGCGGTGCTTGGCGCGCTGGTGTGGGTCTTGTTCGGTCGACGTCGCAGGTAGCCCCGACAGGGAGCCGGCGCACGCAGCCGGCAAGCTGCGCCTCCGTCTCCCCAACACGCCCCCGTGGGGCGGCCGGCAGGATTGGTCCAGTCAGTCGGGTTCTGCCTCGGCCTCCACACGCCGCCGGTCGCCGATGGGTACACCGGGAGCCGGGTGCACTTGCTCGTCGCGTACCCGGTGGGGAACTTGCAGGACCCGCAGGACGGTGACGAGCCCGACGCCGCCTGCGACGTTCCCGACGATCGCCCAGCCCGCCGCCTTCCCCCATTGGAGGTAGTCGAAGCCCGCGTGACCTGCGATCAGCGCGGTGAACATGACGAGGGAGGCGACCACCGCGTGGTCGAGTCGGGCTGAGATGAGCAGGAAGCCCGCGACCACCGCCGGGATGGTCCTCGCAGCCATGGACTCGGTCGCCTGCTGCATCCAGGTCATCAGCGTGATCGCCGCGCCGGCCAGCACCGCGAGCGCGAAGGATCGCACGCTCACGTCGAGCCCCGCGTAGTACCGCGCGTCCGAGCGTGCCACCGGCGCAAGGTCGGGAAGCGCGTGCATCACGAACCACATCACCACCCATCCCGCCAGGAGGTTGGCGACGAGCGTTCCGACCCACAACCGAATCAGCATGCGGAGCCGTACCTGCCTCGCCATCACCGCGACGACCGGGATGAGAAAGTCCTCGGTGAACAGCTCACTGCTCGCGAACGTCAGCGTGACAAAGCCGATGGAGAACGCGATGGCACCCAGCAGCTTGGAGTGGGTGGCCCGCTCAACGACGAGGAGGGCCAGGACGCCCATTCCGACGTCGACCCCGCCGACGGCGCCGGTCGCGAGCAGCGAGACGAGCCGCCGCGACAGCCGTCGCCGGCCGTGGTCGACCGTCTGAAGGAATCGCTGCTCGACCTCCACTTCCGCCACGGAGGGGTCGCTCGCGGGATCCGATCCGACTCCTGGCCGCTCGTCCGGGGCGCCGGACGCACCGGGACCGCCGCGGACGTCGGAGTCGCCGGGATTCCCGCGGGCGCCGGGGCCGCCTGACGCGCCCGCCACGTCCGCCGCCGCGTCCATCCGGAGAAGATGCCCAACGCCTCTCGACGTCATGCAGGCGGCGCCCGCGGCGAGGAGTCGGGCCCCGGTTGCTATGCCGGGTGCACCCGGTCGGGGTCAGTCCACGATGGAGACGGTCGTCGCAAACGTTGGCCGGGGCACCGTCACCGATGCGCCGAGGAGGTCTTCCAGCCCGCCCAGGACGCGGAGAAGACGGGACTCCGACCACGGGGGTCCCACGAGCAGGATGCCGACGGGAAGACCTCCGACATTCCCGACAGGGAGCGTCGCGGAGGGATAGCCCGCCACTGCGGCGGGCGACCAGCCGGCACCCGCGGCCTGGTCGCCCAGGACGTGGTCGATTGGCCACGCCGGGTGCATCGCGGGCAGCGCCAGCACGTCGACGCCACCGGCGAAGATGGCGTCGAGGCCCTCTCGCGTCGCCTGCTTGATCCGGTGGAAGGCCGAGCGGTACTCCTCGGACGCGAGCCCGTGGGTGCGGGCGGCTCGAGCGATCAGGTCGGTGTCGAAGACGTCCGTCCGCTCCCGGGGCTCGCCGAGGGCGTGGGCCAGCACGTCGTCGAGCGTGCGCGGCAGGGGACCGGAGTGCGAGCTCGCGTCGGCGGCGGCCACAGCGGCTGCAGCCGCACGCCGCGACAGGTACGCCTCCATGCCGATGCGGAATTCGTGGAGCAGCACGACGAGCTCATCCTCTTCCCAGGTGGACGCGGGCGACAGGCCGGCGACAGGGTCGAAAAGCTGTGCGCCCGCGCCGGCAATGGCTTCGAGGGCGGCATCGATGACCGCGTCGGTGGGCGGGTGATAGCCCGTGTACCCGCCGCCTCGCACGACGCCCACACGGAGGCCACCGAGAGCTGCCGAAGCTGTGAACGGGGGGGCGCACGGGTCGTAGCCAGCTGGTCGCCTCGCCCGACTCGCTGCATCGTCTTCCCCGTCGTCGACGGCATCGGCGAGCACGCTGAGCAGCAGGCCGAGGTCGCGTGCCGACCTCGCGATAGGCCCGGCGGTGTCCTGTGAGGCGGCGATCGGGACGACCCCGGTACGGCTCACCAATCCGAGCGTCGGCTTCAGTCCGGCGACACCGCAGGCAGCCGCGGGGCAGATGATCGAGCCGTCCGTCTCGGTCCCGATGGCGAGAGGGACCAGCCGCGCGGCGACTGCCGCGCCCGATCCCGACGACGAACCCCCCGGGGTCCGGTCCAATGCGTGCGGGTTGCGCGTCTGGCCGCCCACGGCGCTCCAACCGCTCGACGACCGGCTGCCCCGAAAGTTCGCCCACTCCGAGAGGTTCGTCTTGCCGAGGACGATTGCACCGGCGTCGCGAAGAGCGCGCACGAGCGGGGCGTCGGTGCCGGGGGATGCGCCGCCGAAGACAAGGGACCCCGCGCTCGTGTGCAGCGGTGCCACCGTGTCGATGTTGTCTTTCACGAGGACCGGGATCCCGT
>JAJZMN010000101.1 GCA_021850345.1 Actinomycetes bacterium
GATGTGCTCATCGCGGACCGCAACAACAACCGGCTGATCATCGTCAACCCGCAGGGCAACATCGTCTGGAGGTTCCCGAAGCCCGGCGACCTGGCTCCCGGGCAGACCTTCCGCACACCCGACGACGCGTTCTTCACCCCCAACGGCAAGGACATCATCGTCACCCAAGAGGACAACTACGTCGTCTCGGAGATCTCGGTCGCCACCGGCCACATCGTCTGGCGCTACGGACACCCCGGGACGCCGGGCTCGGGGCCCAACTACCTCGACAACCCGGACGACGCGATGATGCTTCCCAACGGCGACGTCGTGCTGGCGGACATCAAGAACTGCCGGCTCCTCGTCCTGCACCCGCCGAGCCACGCACCGCTCGAGGTCGTCGGTCAGACGACGAACGCGTGCCTTCACACACCGCCGGCGCACTGGGGCAGCCCCAACGGCGTCTTCCCGCTCTCCGACGGCAACTGGGTGGTGACCGAGATCAACGGCGACTGGGTCGACGGCTTCGACCTCGCGACCGGAAAGGTGCTGTGGTCGACCAATCCACCCGGTGTGGCCTATCCGTCGGACACCAACCAGGTGCACGGCACACTCTTCATCACCGCCGACTACTCCGATCCCGGCCAGGTCGTCGAGTTCACCTCGAGCGGCCAGCTCGTGTGGCGCTACGCGCCGACGGGCACCCAGACGCTCGCCGACCCGTCCCTCGCCCTGCCCCTGCCCAACGGCGACGTGATCTTGAACGACGACTGGAACCACCGCGTGATCGTCGTCGACCCCAAGACGAACCAGATCGTCTGGCAGTACGGCCACACCGGGATCCCCGGCGCCGGTCCCGGCTATCTCGACAAGCCCGACGGGCTCGACCTGGTCCCGCCGTTCTCGCTCACCGTCCGCCACCGCAACGCCATGCTCGGCCCGCCGAGCCCCGCGCCGACTGGTGGTTAACTGGCGAGCGGGCGTACGCCGGTAGGGGCTGCCGGCCAGCCCGGAAGGAGGTCGCCGTCGTGTCGTTCCCGCCGTCGGACATCCGCAACGTGGCCCTGATCGGTCACCACGCGGCAGGCAAGACCACCCTCGCCGAGGCGCTCTTGCTCTCCACCGGTGCCCTGAGCCGTCAGGGATCGGTCGAAAAGGGCACCACGGTCTGCGACTTCGAGCCCGAGGAGATCTCCCGCCAGCTGTCGGTCTCGTTTGCGATCGCACCGTGCGAGGTCGACGGCGTGAAGCTGAACATCCTCGACACGCCGGGCTACGCCGACTTCGCCACGGACATGCGCGATGCACTCAGCCTCGCAGATCTCGCGGTGGTGGTCGTAAGCGCCACCGACGGCGTCCAGGCGCAGACCGAGGACGCCTGGAGAGAGGCGGCCGCGCTCGGGATCCCGCGCATCATCGTGATCGACAAGCTCGACCGCGAGCGTGCCGACTTCGACCGGACGCTCGCCGAGGTCCGTTCGGCGTTCGGTGCGGGCGTCGCGCCGGTCGAGTTGCCGGTCGGCGCCGAGAGCGAGTTCCGCGGCGTCATCGACCTCCTCGACGACCGGGCGACGCTCTACGACACGAAGTCCGGGCCGCCGCTGCGCGGCGTGGACGGGCCGATCCCCGACGACTTGGCGGTGACCGAGCACGCCGTCCACGAACAGCTGATCGAAGGGATCGTCGTCGGCGACGACGAGCTCACGGCGCGCTACCTCGAAGGCGAAGAGATCGCCCGCGACGAGCTCCAGGCGAGCCTCGCGTCAGGTGTCGCCGCCGGTGCCGTGTTCCCCGTGCTGTGCTGCTCGGGGGCGACGGGCGTCGGTGTCGACCGTCTCGCCCGGCTCATCGTGGAGCTGTGCCCCTCCCCGGACCGGGGCAGGCCGGCGCAGGTGAGGGCGGGAGACACGACGACCGAGGTGGCGGCGGATCCCTCTGCACCGCCCCTCCTCGTCGTCTGCAAGACCCTCTCGGACCAGCACGCCGGTCGCCTCTCGCTCTGCAAGGTCCTCTCGGGCACCCTCAAGCCCGACACCGTGCTCACGAACCCCCGCTCACGCACCGACGAGCGGCTGCACGTGCTGTCGGTGCTCCGCGGCCACGAGACGACCCCGGTGGACTCGGCCAGCGCCGGCGACTTCGTCGCGATCCCCCGTCTCACCGGGTCGCTCACCGGCGACACCCTCGCGCCGAAGGACAAGCCCGTCAGCGTGGTGTTCCCCGACGCGGAGGCGGCCGCGCTCAGTGTCGCGGTCGCCCCGGCTTCCCGGGCGGACGAGGACAAGCTGATGTCGGCACTCCAGCGCCTCTGCGAGGAGGACCGCAGCCTCGGCGTCTCGCGCAACGACGAGGCGCACCAGACGGTCCTCGGCGTCTCGGGAGAGGTCCACCTCGCGGTCACTCTCGAGCGTCTGTCGCGCAAGTTCGGCGTCACGGTCGAACGTCAGGAGGTGGCGATCCCCTATCGCGAGACCATCTCCAAGCCCGCCGCCGCCGAGGGCAAGCACAAGAAGCAGTCCGGCGGCCATGGCCAGTTCGGCGTCTGCCACCTCCGCGTCGAGCCCCTCGGCCGCGGTGAGGGGTTCCAATTCCACGACGAGGTGGTCGGGGGCGCCATCCCCCGCCAGTACATCCCCGCCGTCGAAAAGGGGGTCGTCGAGGCGATGTCCCGAGGCGGCGCCTTCGGCTACCCCGTGGTCGACGTGTCGGTGACCGTCGACGACGGCAAGTACCACTCGGTCGACTCCTCAGAGCTCAGCTTCAAGACGGCGGCGATGCTCGCCTTCCGCGAGGCCGTCGCCCACGCCGGCCCGATCCTCTTGGAACCGATCTCCAAGGTCGTGGTGCAGGTCCCCGCCGAGCTGCAAGGTGATGTCCTCGGCGACCTCAACTCGAGGCGGGGACGGATCGTCGGCACGGAAGTCACCGTCGACTCCTTCCAGGAGGTGACGGCGATGGTCCCCGCCGCCGAGCTCGCCCGCTACGCCGTCGACCTGCGCGCGCTGACCGGCGGCCGCGCGCGCTTCCGTGCCGAGCACGATCACTACGACCCGGTTCCCGAGCACCTCGTCGCCGGCCTCGCGAGGACCGTCGCCGCCACCGATTGAGCTTTCCTCGCCGGGCGCCAGCCGACAGTCCTGGGCGGCAGGCCTGCTCGTCGGGCCCGTGCGGGGCGGCGCTCAAGGGTCAGCCCGGTTCTCCGCCTTCGCCTTGCGGCCAGGCGGGGTGGAGCCTCTCCCACGCCTCGCCGAGCGTCTCTGGGATGACCCGGACGCCGGCGACCGAGGTCATGAAGTTGGTGTCGCCCGACCAACGCGGGACCACGTGCAGGTGCAGGTGGCGGGGGATGCCGGCCCCCGCCGCGCGGCCGAGGTTGGCGCCGATGTTGACGCCGTCGGGCGCATAGGCCGCGCTGAGCGCCCGGGCCGCGGCCTGCGTCGCCATCCACAGCTCGGACGACTCCTCGCCGGTCAGTTCCTCGAGGTCAGAGACGTGGCGAAGCGGCAGGACCAGAAGGTGCCCGCTCGCGTACGGGTAGGCGTTGAGCACCGCGAAGGTGAGCTTCCCGCGCCACACCATCCCGTTGTCCCGGGAGGGTGCGCCGCTCTCTGCGATCGCGCAGAAGACGCAGGCGTCGTCGACCCCGCTGCGCTCGGCCTCGGTCGCCCCGCGCACGTACTCGAGGCGCCAGCCCGCCCAAAGCTGCTCGAGGGGCACGGCTACGCGCCCGGCGAGATCCGTCGCGCGTCGACGTCGGCGCGGACCCTCGCGATCGCGGCGTCGAGCGGGACGCCCCGCTCGGGCCGGTCGCCGCCCCGGCGGTTGACGCCAACGGTTCCCGCGGCCACGTCGTCGTCGCCGACCACGAGCACGTAGGGGACCTTCTCGAGCTTCGCGCGGCGGATACGCCCACCGAGCGGCTCGCTCGCGTCCTCCATGTCGGCGCGCAACCCTTCGCGACGGAACCGCTCGGTCGCCGAGGCCGCGTACGGCAGGTGGTCGTCGCGCACCGGCAGGACGCGCACCTGCACCGGCGAGAGCCAGGTGGGCAGGTTGCCGGCGAAGTGCTCCAACAGGACGCCGAAGAACCGCTCCACCGACCCGAAGAGCGCCCGGTGCACCATGACCGGACGGTGCTTCGCGTTGTCCGCCCCGGTGTACTCGAGCCCGAAGCGCCGGGGCAGCTGCAGGTCGAGCTGGACCGTCGACATCTGCCAGTTCCTGCCGATCGCGTCGCGCGCCTGCACCGAGATCTTGGGCCCGTAGAAGGCACCGCCGCCTTCGTCGAGGACGAGATCGAGCCCCCGTCCCTCCGCGACCCGGCGGAGGACCCCGGTCGCCTCGTCCCATTCCTCGTCGGTGCCGACCGCCTTCGCCTCGGGCTTGGTCGAAAGCTCGAGCCAGAAGTCTTCGAGGCCGAAGTCCCGCAGGAGGTCGAGGACGAACGTCAGCGCCCCGCTCAGCTCGTCGGCCATCTGCTCGCGGGTGCAGAAGATGTGCGCGTCGTCCTGGGTCATCCCGCGCACCCGGGTCAGTCCGTGCACGACACCGGACTTCTCGTAGCGGTAGACGGAGCCGAACTCGAAGAGCCGCATCGGAAGCTCGCGGTAGGAGCGCTGACGGCTGCGGTAGACGAGGATGTGGAACGGGCAGTTCATGGGCTTGACGTAGTAGGTCGAGCCGTCGTCGAGCTCCATGGGCGGATACATCGAGTCGGCGAACCAGTCGACGTGGCCGGACTCCTCGAAGAGCGGGGCCTTCGTGATGTGCGGCGAGTACACGAAGTCGTAGCCCGCCGCTGCGTGGCGCCGGCGCGAGTAGTCCTCCATCTCCCGGCGGACGATGCCGCCCTTCGGATGGAAGACCGGCAGTCCCGAGCCGATCTCGTCGGGGAACGAGAAGAGGTCGAGCTCGTGACCGATCCGACGATGGTCGCGCCGCTCCGCCTCCTCGATCCGGTGCAGGTGGTCGGCGAGCGCCTGCTCCGACTCCCATGCCGTGCCGTAGATCCGTTGCAGTTGCTGGCGGTGCTCGTCTCCCCGCCAGTACGCGCCGGCCACGCGCGTCAGCCGGAAGTGGCCGAGCTTCCCGGTGGACGGGACGTGGGGCCCGCGGCAGAGGTCGACGAACGCATCGGAGTTCCGGTAGGTGGAGACCGCTCCCGTCGCCCCGCCCTCACCGGCGGCGTCGACTTCCTCTGCGCCCTGGGCGACCGCCTCGATGATCTCCTGCTTGTAGGGCTGGCCGGCGAAGAGCGCCAGTCCCTCCCCGATGCCCAGCTCCCGGCGCACGAAGGGCTGGTCCTCCGAGATGATCTTGCGCATCTCGGTGTCCACCCGCTCGAGGTCTTCCTCTGAGAAGTGGGCACCGCCGGGGAGCTCGAAGTCATAGTAGAAACCGTCGGCGATCACCGGACCGATCGCGAAGCGGGCGCCCTCCCACAGCCGCAGGACGGCCTGTGCCATGACATGCGCGGTGGAGTGACGGATGACCTCGCGGCCCGCGTCGGACTCGGGCGTCACGATCGACACCGACGCGCCATCGGGCAGCGTCGAGGAGAGGTCGACGAGCCGACCGTCCACCTCTGCGGCCACCGCAGCCTTCGCGAGGCGCGGACCGACGGCGGCCGCGAGGTCGGCGGCCGTCGCTCCCTGGGGCAGCTCCCGCTCCGAGCCGTCGGGGAGCTTCACCGTCACCGTTGCCGCCATCGACCCCTTGTCCTTCCGTTCCTTCCGTTGCCACCTGTCACCGCCGTCACCGTCGTCGGAGACGGTGTCACGGCCGTCTCCGTCGTCGGAGACGGTGTCACCGCCGTCACCGTCGTCACCATCGGAGACGGTCGGGGGGAGACGCACGCTATCGGGTCGACCGCAGCTCACAAGACGACGCCGAGCAGGCGGGCACCCGCGGCGACCGGGGTGCGCGCGTCGGCCAGCTCGTCGAGCACGGCCAGCGCGCCCGGGACGTCGAGGTCGTCGTCCATGTGGGCTCGCACGGCTTCGAGGGCGCGGGTCCCTGTGCCCGACCTCGGCGCACGACGCCAGCGCTCGAGGCGCGCTGCGGTGGGTTCCAGCTCTGCGTCGTCCCACTCCCAGTCGCAGCGGTAATGGTGCGCGAGCACGGCCAGCCGGATGACCGCCGGCTCCCAGTCCTTCAGGAGATCGCCCACGAAGACGAGGTTGCCGAGCGACTTCGACATCTTCTGCCCTCCGAGACCGACGAGCCCCCCGTGGAGCCAGTGGCGGACGAACTGACGCCCGGTCACCGCCTCTGACTGCGCGGTCTCGCACTCGTGGTGAGGGAAGACGAGATCCCGTCCGCCGCCGTGGAGGTCCACGGTGGGCCCGAGCTCGCGCATGGCGAGGGCGGAGCACTCGATGTGCCAGCCAGGCCGCCCTGGCCCCCATCGCGACTCCCACGACGGCTCGTCTGAAAGCGAGGGCTGCCAGAGCACGAAGTCGAGCTGGTGGCGCTTGGCGGGGTCGTCCGGATTCCCGCCGTGCTCCGCGGCGAGAACGAGCATCTCCTCCTCGGAGTAGTGGCTGACCTTGCCGAAACCAGGAAAGGTCGTCACGTCGAAGTAGACGCCGCCCTCGGAGCGGTAGGCGTGCCCCGTCTCGAGGGCCGCGCCGACGAGCGCCAGGATGTCGGGGATCGCGGACGTGGCCCGCGGCTCCACGTCGGGCGGAAGCAGCCCGAGGGCAGCCATGTCCGCGTCGAAACGGGCCATCTCCTCGGCGGCGAGGTCCAGGTAATGGACACCGAGCTCGCGGGCCTTGCGCAGGATGTCGTCGTCCACGTCGGTGATGTTGCGCACGCAACGCACGCGGTGACCCATGTCGAGGAGCCTCCGCTTCAGCACGTCGTAGATCAGGTACACCGCGGCATGGCCGAGATGTGCCGAGTCGTACGGCGTGATGCCGCAGGTGTACATGGTCACGAGCGGCCCGGGCTCGAACGGGACGACGCGCTGGCGCGCGGTGTCGTACAGCCGCATCTCAGATCCCGGCCAGCTTCAAGGTGGTGTGCGCCCGGTGCCGGATACTGAGGGTCACGCAGACCGCCGTGAAGGCTTCGATGGCCGAGGCCTGGCTCAAGCTGCCCGCGTCGAGCGGCCGGAGCCCCTCGATCCTCTCGACGAGCGACATGGTCTCCGCGGTCGCCTCCGGATCGTCCGCGCACACCAGCACGTCGGCGAGGAGACCCGAGTCGAGGTCGGCCATCTCGCGGGCGGGGAGATGGTGGAGGGCGGCGGCGACCTTCGTGCGCGGGAGCGCGGCCTGCACCGCGGCGGCGATGGACCCGCGGGGGTGGACCAGGGGCAGCGCCTCCCGGCCCTGACGCACCAGCGCGTTCGCCATCGAGACGAGGACCTTGCCCACCAGTCGCTCTTCGAGCTCGGACACGGTCTGCACCGCGCCGTCCCAGGGGGTGGCGAGCACGACGAGCTTCGCTCCGGCCGCTTCCTCGTTCGCGAGGCCTTTGATCGTCCCCTGCAACCGCGGGGACCACCGCGCGGTCATGCCCTCGACGGCGTCCGCGGCGCGCGCCGGGTCCCTCGAGCCGATCCCGACCGACACGCCCGCGGCCGCAAGGCGCAGCCCCAGCCCCCGACCCGCAGGCCCCGTTCCTCCGATGATCCCGACGTCCACCTGCCAACCTTCTCACACCGCTCCGTGTTCGTTCCCGATGCGCCCGCGCCGTACGGCGACACCTCGCTTCCCCGCCGACATACGGCGCTAGCCTCGCCCGCCGTGGGCATCCTGGAAGGCAAGCGGATCCTCGTCACCGGCGTGCTGACCGACGACTCGCTCGGCTTCGCCGCCGCGCAGTGCGCGATCAGCGAGGGGGCAGAGGTCGTACTGTCGGGATTCGGCCGCGGGCTCTCGCTCACCAAGCGGACCGCGAGGAAGCTCCCCGCAGAGCCCGACGTGCTCGAGATCGACGCGACGGACGCCGGCCAGCTAGCGGCCGCTGCGGCCGACCTCTCCGCCCGCTGGGGGCGCCTCGACGGCCTTCTCCACGCGATCGGGTTCGCACCTTCCAACTGCCTCGGCTCGGGGATGTTCGCCGCGGAATGGGACGAGGTCTCGGTGGCGATCCAGGTCTCGGCCTACACGCTCAAGTCGCTCGTCGCCGCCTTCCTGCCGCTGCTCGAGGTCTCGGGTGCCGACGGGGGCGCCTCGGTGGTGTCGCTCGACTTCGACGCGACCGTCGCCTGGCCCGCGTACGACTGGATGGGGGTGGCGAAGGCGGCGCTCGAGTCGCTCACCCGCTACCTCGCAAAGGAGCTCGGTCCGAAGGGGGTCCGCGTCAACCTCGTCGCCGCGGGCCCCGTCCGGACCATGGCGGCGAAGTCGATCCCTGGGTTCTCCACGTTCGAGGACTCCTGGGGCACCCGTGCACCACTCGGCTGGGACGTCCACGACGCCACGCCCGTCGGCAAGGCGTGCGCCGCCCTCCTCTCGGACTGGTTGCCGATGACCACGGGCGAGATGCTCCACGTCGACGGCGGCGCGCACGCCGTCGGCGCCTGAGGGGCAGCGGCTCAGGACCTCACGACGGAGGGTCGCGCACGAGGTACAAGCGCGGCCGTGCTTCTGGCTGCGCCGGTTCGGCCGCCTCGCGCTGGATCGCCCCGAGCGCGTCGACGAGCACGTCGGCATCTGCTGTCGCTCGCTCCGCCAACGGTCCTGATGGCGCGCCGGCGTACCGGACGTCCTCGTAGGCGGCCGTGAGAGAGGCCAGCGCGCTCGAGCCGAGGCGCTCCATGACGGGAAGCGAGGAAAGCCGGGCCGCGAGCTCCCTCGGCGTCTCGGCGGGGGCGCGACCCCGGCCGGCGGCTCTCGAAGCCAGGAGGAGCCGCCGGTACGACACGCGCACCGGATCGCCGGGGAGAGGGTCGGAGGTGCTGTCGCGCGCCTCGTTCAGAACCGGAGCAGGTCGCCGCCGCGGCCTTCTCGCGATCGCGCCGAGCAAGACGACAAGGAGGCGCCGCAACTGCTCGCCGAGATGCGACCAGGTGAAGACCGACTCCCGCTCGTCGTCCACCACGGCCTCCGGCCGGTGCCGGCGGGCCCAGCGGACGAGCGCCCGGGCGCCGAAGCCGGCGGCGGCGAGCAGGGCTGCCCCCACGACGCATTCGACGGCGATCCCGAGCGGCGTCGGGTGGGCCGATGTTGCCCTCTTCGGAAGCCGGTGGAGCGACGTCTGCCCCGGCGTGATCGGCGCCCGGTGTTGCCCGGGATGCACCACGATTCGGGGGAGGTGGCTGAAGACCCAGTCGCCGGCCGCGCCGAGCACGGCGCCGATCGCGCGCAGGACATGCGTTGCGCCGGGACCGACGACGCTCCCGGCGCCGCCCACGAGCAGTGCCACGAGCGCCACGAGCGCGAGCGGGACGACCAACGTCGCGAGCCACGCGCCACTCGACGCGCCGGCCACGCGCCGCAGCACCTGGCGTTCGACGTCGCGCTCCTGCGCCCACGCGGCGGCCGTCACGCCGACGGGGAAGTACACGAAGAGCAGCCAGGCCGCGGCGCTGGTCGCCTGGTCGAACCTCCCGGAACCCCCCGCCGCCTGATGACCGAAGACGACGACGAACACGATCCCGCCGAGGACGAGCGAGGCAGCCGAGTGGCGCAACGTCGGAGGGGAGACGGCGACCCAGGCGCCCCGCAACCACGCGAGCACCGAGACGGCCCATGCCCACCGCACCGCCCGCACGGCCAGCGCGCCGTGCGCGGGGAGCGCCCAGGGGTGGAGCGCTGCGGCCCACGTCACTCCCGGCGCACTGAGCGAAGCGACCAACCCGGCGCTCAGTCCTGCGCCCCCCACCACGACGAGCGCCACCGCCGATCGCCGTGCAAGGCGCCACAACGGCGTCTGGCGCGCCAAGGGCGTCCGGCCGCGCACCACCGTCACGATGACGAGCGCGACGAGGGCGGGCAGCGCGAAGGCGAGGTACGGCAGGTCCACCCTCGGCCGGTGGGGGCCGGCGGACCCGTCGGCGAACGCGCCCAGCGCGAGCGACACCCACGCCGCCTCCGAGACGACGAGGAGCGCCGCGGCTCCGGCGCTGCCACGACGTCGGGGGGTGACGGCCGCTGCGGGCTGGCCGGACACTCCGGGCACTGCGGCCGCTGCGGGCGCCCCGCCCACAGCCCTACTCGGCGAGCTCGAGGACGTCACAAGCTCTCCATCCGGGCTCGTAGGCGACCACCCAGCGACCGTCGACCGTGCCGGGGGCCGGCCCGAGACCCGACGGCGTCGCGACCCACAGCGCGCGCACCGCGCTCCGGCGTCTGAGGTCCGCCATGGCCGCGGGCAGCTCTCCGGAGAAGTCGGCGGACACGACGAGCGCGCTCGTGCCCATCCCCAGCCGCGGTCCCTGCTCGACGATGACGCGCTCGAGCGGGACGGCTCCTGCGGTCGTGACCCTCGCCAGCGCTTCGAGCATCGCCGGCAGCGTGCTGTCTCCGCCTCGAGTCGGGAACGCCACGAGTCGGCTACGCGAGGTGCCGTTGACGAAGATCCCGACGGGCACGCCGGCGCCCACGAGGTGCGACACGACGCTCGCCGCGACGGACACGACGTACTCGGTCACGTCCGGACCGACGCTGACCGTCGCCCCCCCCGGAGGAAGCAGGTCGACGAACACGGCGACGCCGAGGGTCGTCGCCGGCTCGTGCACGCGGACGAGCAGGTCGCCGTGGCGCGCGCTGGCGCGCCAGTCGACGTGGCGGACCGGATCGCCGGGCAGGTACGCGCGGACGCCCAGCACGCGCGTCGGGTCGGGAGCGAGGCTCTGGCGGACGCGCCGGTCCGGCACCGGGACCCGGGCGGCGACGAGCGAGGAGGCGAGCGGCATCACCTTCGGGTAGACGAGGAGCGAGGTCTCGTTGCGCACCTCCTGTCGTTGCTCGCGGGTGCCGAGCGGACTCCCCGAGCGCAGCTCCGCCGGGCCGAAGAGGTGCTCGCCGCGCTTGTCGCAGCGGACGACGAGGTGCCGGCGAAGCCGCTGGTACGGGAGCATCGAAACGACGAACTGGAGCTCTGTCCGCCACCCCGCGGCAACGACCGCCGCCCCCTCCACCCGCAGCGGAGCCGGGACACTCTCGCGCACGTGCAGCCAGGTGAGCGGGAGCAGCTTGTCGTTCACGAGC
>JAJZMN010000005.1 GCA_021850345.1 Actinomycetes bacterium
ACGCGGCGGCCCCACCGGCGGGGACCAGGCGGGTGACGGTCAGCAGCGGTGAAGCAGTCGCGCGAGGCGACGTCACCGGTGCCGCTGGTGCTTCTGGTGCCGCTGGTGCTTCTGGTGCCGCTGGTGCTACTGGTGCCGCGCGTGGCCCATGGAAGGCAACCTTCAAGCGGATGAAGGTGCACATCCGGCGCGACCGGGTGTCGGTGTCCGCGGGGAGCCTCGCCTACCACGGCTTCCTCGCGTTCTTTCCGGCGATCATCGCCTCGCTCGGCATCCTCACGCTCGTCCACCTCGGGTCGGGCACGCTGCATCACCTGACGCACGGCATTGCGAAGGCCTTTCCGGCAGGCGCGTCCGGTGTCTTCCAGGCGGCGGTGCACGCGGCGGCCAAGCGGGGCTCCGGCTCGGCGGTGGCTGTGGTGATCGGCATCTTCATCGCACTGTGGAGCTCGACGAGCGCGATGGCCGTGCTCCAGCAAGTGCTCGACGTGGCGTACGAGGTGCCGACCGACCGCAAGTTCATGGCCCGCCGGCTGCGCGGGGTGCCACTGCTCGTGCTCACCGGCGCGTTGGGGGGTTCCGCCGCCGTCCTGATCGTATTCGGTCAGCCGATCGGCTCGGCGATCAGTGGCGTCCTTCCATTCGGAGGGGCGGCTTTCACGGTCGGCTGGACGGTCTTCCGCTGGGTGATCGCGTTCGCGCTGATCTCCGTGCTCTTCTCCGCGTACTACGCCTACGGACCGAACCGGGGGAGGCCTCGTTGGCGTTGGGTGACGCCGGGCAGCCTGCTCGCTACGACGGTGTTCCTCGTCGGATCGCTCGGGTTCTCCTACTACATCAGCACCTTCGGCTCCTACGGGAAGACCTACGGCAGCTTCGCCGGCGTGGCGATCTTCATCTTCTGGCTCTACATCACCGCACTTGCCGTGCTCGTCGGAGGCGAGCTCAACGCGCAGCTCGAGCGTGACGGGCGGCTGCAAGGCGTGAAGTCGGTCCCTGCGCAGTTGCCGACGCAGGCGCCGATGCCGGCACAGGCGCCGGCACCGCCACAGACCCGAGCGGGGTCGCCCACGGCGCCGAGACCGGGGACAGCCGGCACCTCGGCGTCGCGGCGCGCCACGGGCTGAGACCCGGCGAGTCCGGCACGCCACGGGCTGAGACCCCGCGGTGGACGCGCTACTGGGGCTACCGCGGCTACTCGCCGTCCCAAATGCGCGGGGCCCGTGTCGTCGCCCTCTTGCGCAAAGCCGGCATCAGTATCGGCTCCGCAACGGTCAGCTCGCTCAGTTGACGATCACGCGGTGGCCGCCTGTGCACTCCGGGCCAGCATTGGCTACTCGACTCCCTCCACATACTCGAAGTCCAGGTGGTCGATGGGTTGCTCGAAGCGAAGCATGCCGCGCGGCGGACGGGGAACGCGTGGCTCGCGGTCTCCCGACTCACCTCCCCCGCCCCGCTCTTCGATGGTCACCACGATCGCAGAATGCAGCGGGGCAAGGACGGACGGCACGGGGCTCTGGCTCATGACCACCCAGTGCCCGTACTCACGATGCGCCGCGGAGAAGCTGATCGGGATGCCATCGGGATCACCGGTCGCTAGGAAGTACCCCGACGAGCGCGCCTTTGCATGAGCTTCGCGCACGGTCAACCCGACAAGGTCCGGTACGAGGTCGTGTCCGGGCGGGCGCGGCGCGAGGCCTGTCTCGTCACGAAGAAGGCCTGTCTCGTCACGAAGAAGGGCTGTCTCGTCACGAAGAAGGCCTGTCTCCTCTCCGAGGACACCTGTCTCTTCGCGAAGGCGAACCTCCGACGCCTCGGACCCGTAGTCCGCCCAAACGGAAGGGGAGGGACCAGGTCGTTCGGTTCCCGTGAGCACCCGGAACTCGATGTTCTTGTCGGCGGGGACGACACGGCCGAGCCGTTCCCTCATCTCCGAAGCGACGCTCCCTCTCTGCCCGATCACCAGCTCCGGGGTCGCCGTCCACACCGATACGACGATCCACGCGGGCTCCCTCACCTGGATCACCACCTTCTCCAGGTCGGCTTGATCCGGCCAGTTCTCGGCGAGCACCCCGAGAATTTTTCTAGCGAGGGGTGAGTCCACCGGCCCCCATCTCGTCGAGCACCTTCGTCCCCGACTATTCGAGTCCGTGGCGAACGAGCTGTCGCCCGTTGCGCTCAGTACGAACGGTAGTCCGACGGGAACGGCTTGAGCGAGCAGCGATGACGGAACGGTGAGGGACCGGCTACAGAACGGCTACGGAACTCCAAAGGAGCGACACCACAGTTGTCAGCCTCGCCTCGCACTGGCCGACGGCGGCGCTGCAGGATCACGCTCCAACGACGCATGGTTCCGCAAGCCGGGCGCCACCGGTTGGGCTGCCCGCCCGTCGAAGCGGTTCCCGGGCGTGCCGAGCTCCACCGGCGGTCGAGCGGGCGGCTGATCACGGTGACCGGGCCACCAGGCGAGGTGGCCGATGAGCGCGGTAAGGGAGGGCGTGAGGAACATCGCCATAACGAAGGCGGCGACGGCGATCCCGAAGGAGATCGCAAACCCCATCTGGCTGAGCGTCGTGCCTCCCGCCAACATGAGCGACGCGAACGTCCCTGCCAGGATGAGCCCTGCTGAAGCGATGGTGGGACCCGCGTGGCGCACGGCCATCGACGCAGCGTCGCGGGGGGATTGCCCTTCCGCCGCCTCCTCACGGAGGCGGGACACCATCAAGATGTTGTAGTCGGTGCCGAGCGCCACGACGAAGAGGTACATCACGATCGGGAGGATGAACGTGAGGCCGCTCTCGTGGCGTGCATTCTGGAAGACGAGGACGGTCGCGCCCAGGGTGCTCGCGAAGCCGAGCCCGACGGCGCCCATCAGGTACCACGGCGCGACCACGCTGCGCAACAGCAAGGCGAGGATCAAGAGGATCAGCACGGCGGCCACGGGGAAGACGAGCGCGTAGTCGTGGCCCATCGCGGCCTGGAGGTCCACGTAGACCGACGTGATGCCGCCGATGAGCGGCTTCGTACCCGGCGGCGCCTGGTCGACGGCGCGCTGAAGCGGTCCGCGGACCGTGGACATCGCGGCATTGGACTGCGCGCGGTGCGTGAGGACGACGCGGAAGTCCGCGACGGAGCCGTGCTCGGCGACTCGCGGCGCTGCCACCGTTGCGACTCCCCGGACGTGGGTGAGCCGCTCCCCGAAGGCCGCAAGCGATGAGGAGGGGATCGGGGTGTGGTGGGTCGACTCGAGGAAGACGTCGGTCGGTGCCGCGGCACCGGCGGCATAGCCGCGCAGCAGCACCTGCTGGTACTGGGCGGACTGCGTCGATGCTGTCTTCCCCGAGTTGAGTGTGAACGACGGGTGGAAGCTGAAAGCGGACACCGCGAGCGCGATCAGCACGGCGGCGCTCGTGGCAGCGACCCGGCCTGGGTGACGGGCGAGCGCGTTGCCGAGCGCCCGGAAGCGGGCGGCCTCTGGCTCGCGCTGCCATGCCTTGGAAGGCCAGAAGGTCCGCGTGCCGAGAAGGGACACGATCGCCGGGATCAACGTGAGCCCAGCGAGGAGCGTCGTGGTCACCGCCACTGCGAGGGCCGGTCCGAGCGAGCGGAAGAGGGTGATGCTCGAGAGCGTCAGTGCGAGGAACGCGATGATCACGGCGCCGGCCGCCGTGGCGATCGCCGGGCCGACTCGCGTGACCGCTTGGACCATTGCCTCCTTGGCTTCGGCTCCTGCTCGCAGTCGTTCTCGATAGCGGAACATGAGGAACAGCACGTAGTCGGTCCCGACGCCGAAGAGGACCACGATGAGCATCGTGGACACCGTGCTGTCGATGTGCAGCCCGAGCCCTTCGCTCATCGAGGCGATGAGACCGTCGGCGATCTGAGAGACCACGCCGATCGCGAGCACGGGCAACAGCGCGATCACTGGGCTGCGGAAGATGAGGAGCAGCAACGCAAGAATGAGCCCGATCGTCGCGATGGCCACGACCTTCGATGCGGTCTGGCCGGACTTCTGCTGGTCGACGAACTGAGCGGCGCTCCCGGTGACCCCGGCTCGCAGATCGGTGCCCTTCGTGAGCGAGGTGATGTCGCGGCGGAGCGTGAGGATCGTGTCGGTCTGGGTCTTGGTGAGCTGGCCCTGGGCGTTGGGCATCTGGACGCCGATGACGCCGACGAGGTGGTTCGACGAGACGATCGCCGGGTCGACCAACCCGACAGCCGGGAGGTGCCGGGCGGCGAGCACCCGTTGCGCGTGGTCGAGCAACGAGACGTCGCCTGCGGTCAATGGGCGCCCGTCGCGCCGTTGCGCGACGACGAGGGCCGCCGGGGTTGCCGCCTCCGGGAAGGCCTTCTTCTGAAGGTCCGAGGCCTGCACGGACTGGTAGTGGCTCGGGAGGAACGAGACCTCGCTCGCTGTGGTGGCGAGCTTGGGCGCCAATGCGACGATGGCGATGGCTGCCACCAGCCAGAGCCCGATGACCCGCCAGGGGTGGCGCACGACGATCCGTCCCAGGCTCGCGAACATGTCTCCGGTTTCCGCTCCTCGGGCTCTGGCCCGCGCCAACGTCGGCGCTTTACTTGCCGCCCAGTAATCTACCTACTTGCCGCCCGGCAAGTCAACTGGCTACAATAGCGATCATGGTGTGGGACACGGCAGAACCCGAGCGTGCCGGGGCCGAGCGGGCAGCCGACGGGGCGGCGGCCGGGGAAACCGCCGAGCGTGCCGGGGCCGAGCGTGCAGCCGACGGGGCCGAGCGGGCAGCCGACGGGGCCGAGCGGGCAGCCGCCGGCGCAGCCGCCGAGCCCGCCAGCGAGGACGGCGGACGGCCCGGCCATTCTCACGCCGGCGACCAGACCCGCGACCGGATCCTCCGAGTGGCGCTCGAGCTCATCGCTGACCGGGGCTACGCCGGGACCTCGACCCGCGAGATCGCCGAGCACCTGGGGTTCACCAAGGCCGCCCTCTACTACCACTTCCGTACGAAGGACGATCTTCTCGCGGCGATCGTCGGGCCGGTGATGGCGGAGCTCGAGGCGTTGGTCGAGCGCGCCGGCGCCGACGGTGGCCGCAACGCGCGGCGCACCCTCGTCGTCGGGTACGTCGACCTCGTGGAACGGCACGCGGAGCTCATCCGGGTGCTCGCGAGTGACCCTTCGGTGAAGGAGAGTCCGGGGCTGCACTCGGCGATGCCCCTGTTCCGCCGCTTGGTTCCGCTTCTCGCCGGCACGAGCGAGCCGGACACCGCGCAAAGGACCCGCGTCCGGGCCGCGCTGAGCGCCGTCCACGGAGCCCTGGTGCACGCCCAGCCCGGTGACGACCCCGAGGTCCTCCGCAAGACGGCGGTCGAGGTTGCGTGCGCGGCGCTCGGTCTGCACACCCGAGAGCCCGCGAAGCCCGCCGCGAAGGGACGAGCGCGATGAGCGAAGCAGGCTTCGAGACGCCTGCCACCACGACGGTCACCGCTCCCACCAACGCGCCCGCGAACACCTACGGCGAGACCCCCGCCCTCGACAGGCGGCGGGTGCTGGTGATCATCTCGGCGCTGCTGCTCGGCATGCTGCTCGCCGCGCTCGACCAGACGATCGTGGCGACCGCGCTGCCCACCATCGTCGGCGACCTCGGCGGCGCCTCGCACATCGCGTGGATCGTCACCGCGTACCTGCTCACCTCCACCGTGTCGACGCCGTTGTGGGGGAAGCTCGGCGACCTCTACGGCCGCAAGTCCTTCTTCCAGGCCGCCATCGCGATCTTCCTCGTCGGCTCGGCGGCCTCGGGAGCCTTGAGCCACAGCCTCGAGACGCTCGTCGCGTTCCGCGCGCTCCAAGGTCTCGGCGCAGGCGGGCTCATGGTCGGCGCGCAAGCGATCATCGGCGACGTCGTCTCGCCCCGAGAGCGCGGGCGGTACCAGGGGCTGTTCGGCGCGGTCTTCGCGCTCGCCACCGTCGTGGGTCCGTTGCTCGGGGGGGTGCTCACCCAGCACGCGAGCTGGCGTTGGGTCTTCTACATCAACGTGCCACTGGGTGCCGTGGCCCTCATCGTCACCGCCGTCGTCCTCCCGGCGCACCTGCGTGGCGCGAGGAAGCCCGCCATCGACTACGTCGGCACGCTGCTGTTGAGCGCGGCGGCGACCGCCCTCGTGCTCGTGGCGTCCCTGGGCGGCACGACCTATGCGTGGTCGTCGGCGCCCATCATCGCTCTCGGTGTCGCCGGCGTGGTGCTGATCGTCGTGTGGGCACTCGTCGAACGACGCGTACGCGAGCCGGTGCTGCCGCTTCACCTCTTCGCCAACCGCATCTTCTCTGCGTCGAGCGCGATCGGTTTCGTCGTCGGCTTCGGCCTCTTCGGCGCGGTCACCTTCCTGCCCGTGTTCCTGCAGGTGGCCAAGGGCGCCAGCCCGACGATCGCCGGCTTGCAGATCATCCCCCTCATGGCTGGCATGCTCACGACGTCCATCGTGTCGGGGTTCCTCATCAGCAGGATCGGCCGTTACAAGGTCTTCCCCGTGGTCGGCTCCGCGGTCATGACGCTCGGGATGTACCTGCTCTCGACCGTCAACGCCACGACGTCCGACGGGCACATGTACCTCTACATGGTCGTGCTCGGCCTCGGGCTGGGTGGCGTGATGCAGGTGCTCGTGATCGCCGTCCAGAACGCCGTCCCCTACGAAGAGCTCGGGGTGGCCACGGCGGGCGCGACGTTCTTCCGGTCGATCGGCGGCTCGTTTGGCGCGGCGATCTTCGGGGCGATCTTCGCCAACCTCATCGGGGGTCGCCTGACCACCGCACTGCACGGCTACCTGCACGGGCACGCGATCCCGAAGGGACTGGGGGAGTCGGTGGACCCCGCCCTGCTCCACCACCTCCCCGCGGGGGTCCACGCTGCGGTCACCTCGGCCTACGCGTCGACCGTGGGCACCGTGTTCCTCGTCGCGGTCCCCATCATGGGGCTCGCCTTCGTCCTCACCTGGTTCCTCCCGGAGATCCGGCTTCGCACGAATGTCCGCGAGCGTCACGGCCATGACAAGCACGGTCAGGACAAGCACGGTCAGGAGAAACACGGTCAGGAGAAACACGGTCAGGAGAAACACGGTCAGGACGAGGCAGAGGGCGACGAACCCGCTCCAGTGCAGTTGGTCCCGACCGCCACGCCTCCGGCATCCGTGGCGCCCGCACCCACGGCGTGACTCAACCTTGGGCCGGCGGCCCCTCTCCGGGCACCGTCGATGCAGGTGTGACCTGCGCCGCCGCGCCGGCAGGTCCCGGGGTGACCGCGGTCTCCTGCTGCGCGCCATGTCCTTGCGAAACGGCCTCGGGTTGTGCCGCCGGTCCGGGTGCGGGCGCCGGAACCGCGGGTGCACCGGGGAGCGGGGTCCGAGGTGTGCGGGCGACGCCGGCAGCGAGCATCGCGGAGTTCGGGATCTTGTAGTCTCCTTCCACGGTCTGGAGCGTGACGTAGGTGAGCGTCATCTCGCGGACCCGTGCATCGAAGATCCCGCCCAACGAACCGGACCGCACGCGGACCCGGTCGCCCACGCGAAACGGCCTTGCGAGGATCAGCACGAGGCCGGCGAAGACGTTGCCGAGGCTCTGCTGCGCGGCGATGCCGAGCACGATGCCGGCGAGTCCCGCACCGACGAGAAGGTGCTCGATCGAGACGTTGAGCACGGCGAGCACCCCGAAGATCACGATCAGGTAGCCGACAGCGGCCGAGATGATCCGGACCGCGCCACCCGCTGCCGGCATCGAGGTGGACGCGACGTGGCGGCCGAAGACCATGGAGAGGCGCGTGGTGGCCAGCGCGCCGAAGACGAGCAGCACCGCCGCACTGATCCAGCCAACGAGTCGCGGATTGAGCTCGTGCTTGGTGATGTCGCCAAAGGCGGAACCGGCCACCAGCGCGGCCAGCGCGATCAGGCCGGCGGCGCCGCCGACGACCAATCCACGTCGCTTGCTGGGCGAGGCGTGCTCAGTCATTGCTCTCAGTCTCGTCGGTGTCTCGAGGACCAGCGGCGAGGGTAGTCGCCTTCGCCCCCGCGACCGGCAATGAGGGCTGTTGGTAGCGTCCGCGGCATGCGCCTCAGGATCTTTGTCGAACCGCAGCAGGGTGCCTCCTACGATCGCCTCCTGCGGATGGCCCGCCATGCCGAGTCGCTCGGCTTCGATGGCTTCTTCCGCTCCGACCACGTGCTCACGATGGGCGGAGACGGGTTGCCCGGGCCGACCGACGCGTGGGCGACGCTCGCCGGCCTCGCACGCGAGACGAGCCGGCTGCGGCTGGGGACCCTCCTCACCGCTGCCACCTTCCGGCTCCCGGGACCGCTCGCCATCACCGTCGCGCAGGTCGACCAGATGAGCGCCGGGCGGGTGGAGCTGGGGATCGGTGCGGGCTGGTTCGAAGACGAGCACCGCGCCTACGGGATCCCGTTCCCGCCGACGGGTGAGCGGTTCGAACGGCTCGAAGAGCAGCTGGAGATCGTGACGGGACTCTGGTCGACGCCTGCCGGCGAGCGGTTCTCCTACTCGGGGCGTCACTACACGCTCGCCGACTCCCCGGCGCTGCCGAAGCCCGTCCAGCGACCGCGCCCCCCGGTGATCGTCGGTGGCGGCGGGCCATCACGCACGCCGAGGCTCGCCGCCCGCTTCGCCGACGAGTTCAACGCGCCGTTCCTGGTCCCCGACGATGCCGCTCGCCAGTACGACCGCGTGCGCACGGCATGCCAGGCGGAAGGACGCGACCCGGCGACCTTGCGGCTCTCGGCCGCGGTCGTCGTCTGCTGCGGGCGTGACGAGAAGGAGGCGGAGCGTCGGGCGGGCGCGATCGGGAGGGACCTCGCAGAGCTCCGCGAGCACGGCGCGGCCGGCACGCCCGACGAGGTCGTCGCCCGATGCCGCGGCTACGAAGCGCTCGGTGCGTCGACCCTCTACCTGCAGGTGCTGGACCTCTCGGACCTCGGCCACCTGACACTGCTGGCGACCGAAGTGCTCCCCGCGCTCGGCTGACCGGCGTGCGCACAGGCCGGGATGCCGCCGGGCAGCGGATCCGCTCAGGACGGCCGGGACGACGGGCCGCCCACGAGCTCGAAGGCCTCCCACATCGCCGCATAGCGCCCGCCGAGCTCGAGCAGCTCGTCGTGCGTGCCGGCCTCCGCCACCTCGCCGCCGTGCAGGACCACGATGCGGTCGGCCGTGCGGGCCGTCTGGAGCCGGTGGGCGATGAGCACGGTGGTCCGGTCCCTCGTCACCTCGCGCACCGCCGCGGCGACCCTCGCCTCGGTCGGAAGGTCGAGGTTGGACGTGGCCTCGTCGAGGAGGAGGACCGCGGGCTCGACCAGCTGCGCGCGGGCGAGCGCGACCAGCTGGCGCTGCCCCGCGGAGAGGGAGCGCCCCCGCTCGGAGAGCACGTGGTGGTAGCCGCCGGGCAGCTGCGCGATGAACTCGTGCGCGCCGACGGCCCGGGCCGCCCGCTCGACGGTTGCGTCGTCGGCGTCGGGCCTGCCGTAGGCGATGTTGTCCCGAACGGTCCCCGAGAAGAGGAAAGCCTCCTGGGGGACGTAGCCGAGCTGGTGGCGATATTCGTCGAGAGACACGCCGCGCAGGTCGTGCCCGTCGACGGCGACCGCGCCCTCGTCGGGGTCGTAGAAGCGCGCGATCAGCTTCATCACCGTCGACTTGCCCGCGCCGGTCTCGCCGACGAGGGCGACCGTCTCACCCGGCGCGACGCCGAGCCCGACCCCGCGCAGGGCCTCCGGCGGCTTCCTCGCGGCGGCGTCCGCGGTGACGAGGAGCTTCGGGTCGGCCGGTCCTCGCCGGCGGCGGGGCGTGATGCCCGGACGGTTGGGTGAAGAGGGATAGGAGAATCGGAGGCCGTCGAGCTCGAGGTCGCCTTCGAGCCGGCCGATCGGTTGGGGGGTGGCCGGGTCCGGCGTCCGGGTGTCGATCCGCATCAGCTCGGCGATCCTCGCCACCGAGACGCGCGTCTGCTGCCAGGCGTCGAACACCTGGGACAGGCTCTGGATCGGCGAGAAGAACATGTCGATGTAGAGGAAGAAGGCGATGAGCGCGCCGGTCGTGAGGTGACCCGAGGCCACCAGCTGCGCGCCGACTCCGAGGACGATCACCTGCGCTGCGCCCGCCAGGAGCTGGATGAAGGGGAAGTAGGTCGAGACCAGTCGTTGTGCGCGGACCCGGGACTCGAGGTAGTCCCCGCCGAGGCGGTGGAACCGCGCGCGGGTGGCATCCTCGTGCACGAACGTCTGCGCCTCCCGTACCCCGGCGAGGCTCTCCTGGAAGTCCGCGTTGACGATCGCGATCCGCTCGCGCGCCTGGTCGTACAGCACGGCGGCCTTTCGCCGGAAGACCACGGTCGCGGCTGCGAGCGGGACCACGACCGAGAGCGTCCACAGCCCGAGCTCGGGGTTCATGACCACCAGCGCGATGCCCACCCCGACAAAGGTCACCATCGCGACGAGGGCGGACAGCACCCCGTTCTCGATGAGCGACTCGAACTGGTCGACGTCGGTCGTCATGCGGGTCATGATCCGGCCCGCCATCTCGTTCTCGTAGTAGTCGAGGGAGAGGCGCTGCAGCTGCGCCCAGATCCGGACCCGGAGCGACAGCATGATGCGCTGCGCGGTGCGCCCGGTGACGAAGGTCTCGGCGACCTGGTCGAAGAGGTCTGCGAGGGTGATCGCGAAGTAGACGCCCGCCGCGAGGAAGAGGACCGCTGCGGAACGCGCGGTCACGCCCGCGTCGATGCCGGTCTTGACCAGGATCGGGCCGGCCAAGCTCGCGACCGCGTCGACGACCACGAAGACGAGCCCGAGAAGGAGCGGCCATCGGAACTCGTAGAAGAGGGTGGCGAGGTGGAAGTTGCGGTCCTGGTGCGTTTCGCGCTCGAGGTCGACTTGGGCGGCGTCACGGACGGGACGCAAGGCGGCCACGCGTGCCAGGAGCTCGGGGGTGGGGACCAGGCTCATCCGCCAGCCCCCGCCGCCGCCACCGAGGCCCGGGCCGATGCTCGTCGCGCGCATGGCCGCGGCGGCCGTGGTCGGCGCGGGCGGCCGCTGGGCGCCCGGGGTGGGCTGCGGTGCGGCTGGTGTGC
>JAJZMN010000025.1 GCA_021850345.1 Actinomycetes bacterium
GTGGACGCCGTACGAACGAGCCCATGCGGCGAGCTTCACGTGCCGAAGCGTACACCTGTTCGCTCACATTTGTGGGGATGCTGGAGAACTGTTCGTAACCCCGCCGGAACGCCGGGAGTGACCGTGGGGCCGCGGGACAAGAAGATGGGCCAGGCCGGCGCGTGGACGGCAGACGTCGTCTTCGACGGTGCGCCGGTCGGCAGCGAAGCGCTCGTCGGAGGTGAAGAGGGCCTCGGCAGTGGCTGGCGGACCGCGATGCGATGCCTCGCCCACGGCCGGATCCACATCGCGGCGTTGTGCGTCGGTATGGCAGAGCGTCTCGTAGACGAGACGGTGGAGTACGCCCGCACGCGTCGTCAGTCGGGCCGTCCCATCGGCGCCTTTCAGCTCGTTCAGGCGATGGTGGCCGACTCGGTCACCGACCTCCATGCGGGACGCGCCCTGGTCCTCGACGCGGCCCGCGCGTACGACGTTGGCACGGACCGTCGGGTCGCTCCTTCGGCGGCCAAGTACTTCTGCAGCGAGATGGTCGGCCGTGTCGCCGACCGGGCGGTCCAGGTCCACGGGGGAGCGGGGTACATGCGCGGCACCGCTGTCGAGCGTCTCTACCGGGACGCTCGACTGTTCAGGATCTACGAAGGCACCAGCCAGATCCAGCAGCTCATCATCGCCCGCAACGTCATCGGCGAGGCGGCCGAGGCCTGAAGGCGCCGCTGATGCCGGCTCAGCCCACGTGCTCGAACACGGCGGCGATGCCCTGACCGCCGCCGACGCACATCGTCTCGAGCCCCAGTGCCGCACCGCGCCGGTCCATCTCTCTGAGCAGCGTCGTGAGGATCCGGCAGCCGGTGGCGCCGACAGGGTGGCCGAGCGAGATGCCGGATCCGTGGACGTTGAGGCGCTCGAAGATGTCGTCGCCCATTCCGTGGCGCGAGCGCCACTCGCGCAGCACTGCGAGGACCTGGACAGCGAAGGCCTCGTTCAGTTCGATGAGTTCCATGTCTGCGAGGTCGAGTCCCGCGCGCTCGAGCGCTTTCGCGCTCGCCGGGACCGGTCCGATCCCCATCCGCTCGGGCTCCACTCCGACCACCGCCCATGCGAGCAGTCGGGCGAGCGGGCGCAGCCCCAGCTCTGCTGCCGCATCGGAGTGCGTGACGATGCATACGGCGGCACCGTCGTTCTGTCCACTCGAGTTGCCGGCGGTGACGGTCGCGTCCGGGTCCGTTCTCACAAGAACGGGGCGAAGGGCGGCGAGTGCGTCGAGCGTCGCATCGGCCCTCGGGTGCTCGTCGGTGTCGACGGCTCCGACCGCGATGATCTCCTCGGTGAACAGAGGGCGGGCCGCCACGGCCCGCCGGTGCGACTCGAGCGCCAGCTCGTCCTGTTCGCGTCGCCCGATGCCGTACTCGCGACGGAGGTTCTCCGCGGTCTCCAGCATGCCGTCGGGGATCGGGTGCCGTCTTCCC
The DNA here is from genome assembly GCA_021850345.1 of Actinomycetes bacterium. The sequence continues at coordinate 1,467 of JAJZMN010000025.1, forward strand.
CCCGCCGTCGCCCGTCCACGCGCGAGGCGGTCGACGAGCTCGAGGTCGCCGGCCCGGCGTCCCCAGCGAAGTCGCGTCGTGTAGTGCTCCGCCTGGCTCATGCTCTCGACGCCGCCTGCGAGGACGAGGTCGGCCGCGCCGGTCTGGACCTGCATCGCGCCGTAGACCACTGCCTGCAACCCGGAGCCACACCGGCGGTCGAGCTGCAGTCCCGTGACCCCGACCGGCAGCCCCGCATCGAGCGCGCCCACGCGCCCGATCGCCGGGGCTTCGCCGTTGGGGTAGCACTGGCCGAGCACGACGTCGTCGACGCGATCGGGAGGGATCCCCGTGCGGGAGAGCACCGCGTCGATCACCGTGGCGGCAAGCGTCGCCGCCGACACGTCGCGCAGCGCTCCGCCGAACCCGCCGACCGGCGTGCGGAGCGGTTCGCAGATCAAGGCATCGCGCATGCGTCCGTTAGGTTATGGCGACATGGTGCTGGTCGTGGGCGGCGGGACGATGGGAGCCGGCATCGCAGAGGTGCTCGTCCGAGCCGGACGGCACGTCGTCCTCTGCGAGTCGGACGGTGACGCTGCCGAGGCCGCGAGGGCGCGGGTAGCACGAGGCCTCGAGCGCCCAGCTTCACCCACCCCAGCGCCACCCACCCCAGCGCCACCCACCCCCGCGCCACCCGACGCCCTGTCCCTCCTCGAGGTGGTGGCCGGCATCCCGGACAGCCCGGACGCGGAGCTCGCCGTCGAGGCGGTATTCGAGGACGCCGACCTGAAGCGCGCCGTGCTTCGCGAGATCGAAGCGCGGGTCCCCGAAGACGCGCTGGTCGCCACCAACACGAGCGCGCTGTCCATCGCCGAGCTCGCGGGCGCGCTCGGTCACCCCGAACGCTTCTTGGGCATGCACTTCTTCAACCCGGTCCCGCGTTCCTCGCTCCTCGAGCTCGTTGTCGGGCCCGAGACGACGCCGGAGTCGCTGGAGCGGGCGCGTGAGTGGGTGCACCTTCTTGGGAAGGAGGAGATCGTCGTCCGTGACGCTCCGGGGTTCGCAACGAGCCGGCTCGGCGTCGCGATCGGACTCGAGGCGATCCGGATGCTCGAAGAGGGCGTGGCCTCCGCTGAGGACATCGACCGGGGAATGGTCCTCGGCTACCGGTTCCCGATGGGGCCGCTCCGGCTCACCGACCTCGTGGGGCTCGACGTGCGGCTTGCGATCGCCGAGCACCTCGAGCGGTCCTTGGGGCCACGGTTCGCGCCGCCGAGGCTCCTGCGAGAGAAGGTCGCGGCGGGAGAGCTGGGGAGAATGACCGGCCGAGGGTTCTTCGTCTGGTGACCTCCCGGCCCCGGGCCTGACGGAGCGAAGGCCCGGGTTGACCTCAGCGGGGCACGAGGTGGTAGGCAGGCCGGGTGAGCACCGTCACCGCCATCGCCGAACGGACCGTCGACGCACCTGCTGCTGTCGTCTTCCGCTGTCTGAGCGACTACCGAGAGCACCATCCCCGCTTCCTTCCTTCCGCATTCTCCGACTTCCGGGTCGAAGAAGGCGGGACAGGCGAAGGGACGGTGGTGACGTTCACGATCACCGCCGGTGGCCGGAGCCGCAACTACCGCATGCGGGTGACCGTGCCAGAGCCGGGCACGGTCCTCGAGGAGCACGACACGGGCTCGTCGCTCGTGACGCGCTTCACCCTTCGCCCTCGAGAAGGCCGCACGCAGGTCCGCATCCAGACGACGTGGCAGGGGGCGGGTGGGATCGGCGGGTTCTTCGAGCGGATGTTCGCTCCCGGCGCCCTCGAGCGCATCTACGAGGACGAGCTGACCCGTCTCGATTCCTACGCAAGGGAGCAAGCCGCGACGTTGTAGCGCACGGCGACGTGAGCCCGGCAACTCGGGGCTGCGTCGGAGGACGCCTCGTCGGCGCGGCAGTCCCACTCGGAGACCCGACACCAGCACGATCGGCCGAAGAGTTCACCGCGAAGTCATCTCCGTGTCGTTGACGCTTCGCGCACCGTTCACTTCTCTTCCGTACGGTTCCGTTGATGGGTCGACAGGCCCGCAACGGCGAGCGCAACCGCTGCCCCGTGGTCCTCGTCGTCGACGACGAGGAGTCCTACCGCGAGGGGCTCTCCTGCGGCCTCGCGCAGGAGGGCTTCGCCGTCGAGGTCGCGTCCGACGGCTCCGAGGCGCTGCGACTCTTCCACCGAGTCCATCCGGACCTGGTGCTCCTCGACGTCATGCTTCCGGACCAGTCGGGCATCGAGGTTTGCCGCCGGATGCGCGCCGCATCGCCCGTCCCGATCATCATGGTGAGCGCGAGGGATGCCGAAGTCGACGTGGTGGTCGGCCTCGAGGTGGGGGCGGCGGACTACGTCGCCAAGCCGTTCAGGCTCCGCGAGCTCGTCGCGCGGATGCGTGCGGTGCTTCGCCGCGGTGTGCCCCCGCCGAGCTCCCCAGGGGGGGTCCTGGTCGCCGGAGAGGTCCGCCTGGACGCAGAGCGCCGCGAGGTGACGGTCGAGGCGGGCCCCGTCGACCTCTCCCGCAAGGAGTTCGACCTGCTCGCCCTGCTCATGGCCCAGCCGGGCCAGGTCGTGACGCGGGAGCGGTGCCTCGACCAGCTCTGGTGGGACCAGGAGCTGGTCGACACCCGCACCCTCGACACCCATGTGAAGCGCCTTCGGCGCAAGATCGAGCCCGATCCTTCGAACCCCCGCCATCTCGTCACCGTGCGAGGGGTCGGGTTCCGCTTCGAGCCGTGAACCGGCTGGCGGTGAGCCGCAACTCGCCACCAAAGGTTCGTCTCCAGTTTGCCGCCGGTTTGCCTGCCGTCCCCGCGCCGTTCACGTCCCGTCGGTAGAAGTGCTCACGTGAACGCGGCATTGGAGCGAAGGGAGTCTGCGCATGCCCGGTGACCTGCACGGTGGAAGGCTTCCCAAGGACGCCGCCGGGACTCATCGGGCGGCCGCGACCTCCGCGCCGGGCCAACGACCAGGCCCCGAGGTCGACCCGGTCCTCGACGCGCTCGACCCCGACCGCGGCCGACCTGCGCACGTCATCGAGACCCAGAGCCTCACCCTGTCCTTCGGGGACAAGGCGATCCTCACCTCGGTCGACATGCAGTTCCCACGCGGGACGATCACGGCCCTCATCGGCCCGACCGGCTCGGGGAAGTCGACGTTCCTTCGCAGCCTCAACCGGATGAACGACCGGGTCCCCGGCTTCCGCCATGAAGGCGACGCCACGCTCGAGGGCACGAGCATCTGGGCCCCGGGGACCGACCTGCTCGACCTGCGGCGTCGGGTGGGGATGCTCTTCCAGCGGCCGAACCCCTTCCCGATGTCGATCCGCGACAACGTGGTCGTCGGAGTGCGCGCCCACCGGATCGCGAAGGGCAAGCAGCTCGACGTCGTCGCCGAGCAGCGCCTGCGTGAGGTCGGCCTGTGGGACGCCGTGAAGGACCGGCTGAGCGACTCGCCGTTCCGTCTCTCGGGCGGCCAGCAGCAGCTCCTGTGCCTCGCGCGGGCGCTGGCCGTCGGACCGGACGTGCTCCTGCTCGACGAGCCCACCTCGTCGCTCGACCCGATCTCGACCGAGTACGTCGAGGCGATGCTTGCCGAGCTCGTCCCCGCCCTGACCCTCATCGTCGTCACCCACAACCTCGGCCAGGCGCGCCGAGTGTCGGACCGGACGATGTTCTTCAACGGGGGCCGGCTCGTCGAGCACGGACCGACCGAGCACCTCTTCGAGCGGCCGCGCGACCCCCAGACCGAGCGCTACGTCACCGGGCGGTTCGGCTGATCGAGCCGGGCATCGAACGGCTTCGAACTTTCCAACAACAATCAAGGAGGGACAAGTGACTCGGAAGCTCCGAGCCAGGTTCATGGTGCCGGCACTTGCCGGTTCGGCAGCGATCGCGCTCGCGACCCTGGGCGGCATGGCAGGCGCCGCAACCAAGTCGCACGCAGCGCACGCCAAGCACAAGCACAAGACCAAGAGCGTCAAGCTCTTCGTCGAGAAGCCTGCCGGCGGCACGATCAGCGAAGCCGGAAGCTCCCTCTTGTACCCGCTCTGGAACCTCTGGGCACCGGGGTACCAGGCGAAGTACCCGAACGTCACGCTGCAGACCGCAGCCGGCGGGTCGGGCAAGGGGATCAGCTACGCCGTCGCCGGCACGATCGAGATCGGTTCGTCCGACGCATACCTCTCCACAGCGGACAAGCAGCAGGACCCGACACTGGAGAACATCCCGCTCGCCATCTCGGCCCAGGAGATCTACTACCACCTGACAGGCGTGGACGCGCACCTCAAGCTGAACGGGAAGATCCTCGCCAAGATGTACGAGGGGAAGATCACCAAGTGGAACACAAAGGCGATCGCAAAGCTCAACCCCGGGGTGAGCCTCCCGGACATCCCGGTCGTGACCCTGCACCGCTCCGACGGGAGCGGTGACACGTTCCTCTTCACGACCTACCTGTCGGACTCGACAACGTCGTGGCGGACAAAGGTCGGCTACAACACGTCGGTCACATGGCCGAACGCTCCAGGCGCGCTCGCCGAGACAGGCAACTCCGGCATGGTGGCGGGCTGCAAGACAACGCCCGGCTGCATCGCCTACATCGGCATCAGCTACCAGACCCAGGCGCTCGGCGACGGACTCACCTACGCGCAGGTCCAGAACGGCAAGGGCCAGTACGAGATGCCGACCCCCGCGACGATCGCGTCGGAAGCTGCCGGCTACGTCAAGAAGACGCCCAAGACAGGCGCGATCTCCCTCATCGACGGGAAGATCAAGAACGGCTACCCGATCATCAACTACGAGTACGCGATCGTCTCGAAGAAGCAGTCGAGCGCGAAGGTCGCGAAGACCGTCCGCTCGGTCCTCGAGTGGGCCATCAACCCGAAGGACGGGAACAGCGCCGGCTACTTGTCCCAGGTCGGTTTCCGACCGCTGCCGCTCAAGGTCGTGGACAACTCGCTCAAGCAGATCGAGGCCATCAAGTAGCCGGGTCGCTTCAGGGGACCTGACGATGTCGACCGCAAAAGGGGTGGCCGGCCGGCGGCCGGCCACCCCGGGCCGGCTCGGCCACCCGAGCCGGCCGTCGCTCTCGAGGCGGTTGGCCGTCGCGCGACGAGCAGGAGAGACAGGTGCGTGGAAGTGGGGCGCCCGGGTCGCCGTGCTGCTCCCCTTCGCCGCGCTGGTCCTCGTCGTCGCCGTGCTCGGCGTGAAGGCCTATCCGGCCATCAAGGTGAACGGCGGGGGCTTCTTCACCGGTTCTGCCTGGAAGATCGGCAGCACGTATGCGTCGACCGTCCGCACCGACGGGGTCGCACACCCGTCAGGCTCCTCGTTCGGCGCCTGGCCGCTCATCGCCGGGACGCTCCAGACCTCCGCGATTGCGGTCGCGCTCGCGTTGCCGATCTCGATCGGCTGCGCGTTCGCGCTGACCGAGCGGCTACCTCGCTGGGTCTCGCGCCCCTTGGGCTTCGCGATCGAGCTCCTCGCCGGCGTGCCGAGCGTCGTCCTCGGGCTTTGGGGCGTACTGACCTTCGGTCCCGCACTCTCGAAGTCCTTGTACCCGTTCATCGCCGACCACCTCCCGAATGTGCCGGTGCTCTCCTTCTTCAAGGGCACAGTGGGCCACGGGGAGGGGCTGCTCACCGGCAGCCTCGTGCTCACGCTCATGATCGTCCCCATCATCACCGCCACCACCGCCGATCTCTTCCGGCAGGTTCCCCCGCTGCCGAAGGAAGGCGGGCAGGCGCTCGGGATGACGCAATTCGAGGTGGCGAACCACATCACGTTGCGCTGGGTGCGCTCGGGGATCATCGGCGCGACGGTGCTCGGGCTGGGCCGCGCGCTCGGCGAGACGATGGCGCTGGTGCTCACCGTAGGCGCCATCTTCAAGCTCGCGCCGAACGTCTACTCGCCGATGTCGACGATCGCCGCGGCGATCGCGACCCAGCTGGACTCGTCCCTCACCGACGGGACGGGCTTTGCGGTCTCGAGCATCGCCGAGCTCGCGCTCCTCCTCGCGGTCATCTCCGTTGGCGTCAACGTGGTCGCCCGCTGGATCGTGCAGCGCACGTCCCGCCTCGGCGGCCCCGTCGGCCGCGGCGCGTAGAAGCCGGCATGCCCCGCGCGCGCCGCCGCAGCGTCTACACGATCCTCTTCCGGGCCGGCACCGTGATGGCCCTCGTGCTCGTGCTCTCGCCTGCCGTCTGGCTGATCGCCGGGGTGGTGGGCAAGGCCGCCCCTCACTGGCGATGGAGTGTCCTGTGGACGCCGCTCCAAGGTGAGCAGGGAGGTCTCCTCGGCCCCATCCTGGGCACCCTCATCCTCATGGCGGGCGTCCTCGTCGTCGCCGGCAGCGTGGGCGTCCTTGCCGGCCTCCACCTCGCCGAGCTGTCCCGCCCACGGCGCAGCGGCAGGCCTGGGGGCACCTGGCTCCGCATGGCCTCCGACGTCCTGTCGGGCGTCCCGTCCATCGTCCTCGGATACGTCGGCTACGTGGCGCTCGTGGTGGGGCTCCACTGGAATTTCTCGCTCTTGCCCGCGCTGCTAGTCCTGTCGGTGATGGTGGTGCCGTACATCGCGAAGTCCACGGAGACCGCGCTCCGCCAGGTGCCGACCAGCTACCGGGAGGGGGCGGAGGCGCTCGGCATGCCCATGGGCTATTCGATGCGAAGGGTCGTGCTGAGGAGCGCCGCTCCGGGGATCGTGACCGGGTTGCTCATCGCGATCGCCATCGCTGGCGGCGAGACCGCGCCGCTCCTCTTCACCGCGGAGTTCTCGAGCACAGTCTGGACAGGCGCGTTCATCCATGCTCACGGGTTCGGCTACCTCACCTACATCGTGTACCAGTTCTGGAGCTACCCGTCGGCCCAGGCGAACTCCCTGGCGTACGACGCAGGGCTGATCCTGATCGTGATGGTGCTGCTCCTCTTGGTGGCCGCGCGGCTCATCGTCGCCCGCACGCAGCGTCACGCAGAGTCACAGGGACGCTGAGTCGCCGACTCCTGATTCGCTTCGGTCGGCACGGAGCGCTTACGGTTTCGAGCAGCACGCAAGCGGCTCGTGAGAGAGGGGATCCGCCATGTGGAACAGCTTCAGGACCGACGAGCACCTGGGCATCTCCGCCGAGATCACGACGTACCCGGGGGGAAACGGCGACGAGATCCACGCCTATGTCGTCCGGCCGATGACCGACGCTCGGGTTCCCGGCATCGTGTTCGTGCATCACATGCCGGGGTGGGACGAATTCTCCCAAGAGTTCGCCGAGCGCCTCGGGCGGCACGGCTACCTGGTGATCTGCCCCGATCTCTACTGCCGATTCGGCCACGGCACGCCCGATGACGTGGCGGCAAAGGTGCGGAGCGAAGGCGGAGTCCACGACGAGAGCGTGGTCGCCGACTCCGAAGCGGCCGCACAGTGGCTACGCAGCGACTCCCAGTGCAGCGGCAAGCTCGGCATCATCGGACCGTGCTCGGGCGGTCGCCACGCGTTGCTGGTCGCGTCCCGGGTCGGCGGGTTCGACGCGGTGGTCGACCTGTGGGGCGGCGGCGTCATCATGCCCGACGACCAGCTCAGTGCGGCGCGCCCGGTGGCTCCGATCAGCTACACGGCCGACCTCGACGCCCCATTGCTGGGGCTGTTCGGCAACGACGACCAGTCGCCCTCGCCACAGCAGGTCGACGAGCACCAGGCAGACCTGGAGAAGCACGGCAAGCGCTTCGAGTTCCACCGCTACGACGGCGCGGGGCACGGGTTCTTCTACTACCACACGCCCATGTACCGCCAGGAGCAGGCGATGGACGGGTGGGAGAAGGTCTTCGGCTTCTTCGCGACGCACCTCAAGAGCTGACGGGCCGCGGCGGGTCCGTTGGACCGCCTCGGAGCAACCACGAACAGGAGAGAGCCATGTGCACGATGATCGCCGCGAGCACCGCCGTCACCGGCGTCGGCAAGGGAGCGACCGGCTGGTTTCCCATCACCCGGGCGACGGTCGGCTTCGACCACGCCACGCACTCGGGCACACAGCACGCGCTCTTGCTGGACTTCACCAATTACGAGCTCGGCATTGACGCACGAGTTGCCCTGGAGCTCGACCTCGAGTCGGGCCGCGCCTTGATGGACCAGCTCCGGTCCGCCATCGAGGCGGCAGAGTCGATCGGGGAAGACCAGCCGGCTGGCTGACCGCGCCGCCGGAGGCCGCTCGGCGACGGGCTAGCGCTCGCGCCGACGGCGCGTCCCGGCCCTCGGCCGGTACGAGCCGAGCGCGAATCCCGCTGTCGGCTGACCTCCGACGGGCGCGAGCGGAGAAGGTGAGACCGCGAGCTCGCGGTCGACGCTCAGCGCCCGCCGCTCCTCGAGCCGCACCCACTGGACGATCACGGGGATGAAGGCGAGCATCATCAAGATGTCGCCCCCGACCCACATGATGACCCCTCCCACGTGCAGGTCGGTGAGGATGGACGGGCCCCAGGTGCGGTGCAGCGCCGCCTCGGCAGGGAAGATCTCGCGGTTCTCCAAGCTGAGCGTGAGACCGACGAAGGTGTCGACGGGCACGGCCAGGAAGAGATAGAGGGACTTCAGCGCCGGGTGGAGGCGGTTCCCACCTGGGTCGTTGCCGAGGATTTGGCGCCAGAAGAGGAACCCGACGACGAGGAACATCACGTGCTCCGCGTGGTGAGCCGCGGCGATCTCCACCGCCCATGTCATGAAGACGGTCAGGTGCGTCACGGGAACGACGAGCGCGTAGGCGACGAACGCGGTCAGCGGGTGGCCGAGGACCTCCGCCGCGCGCGAACGGAGGAACGCACCGAGCCAGCGGTGGCCGGCGCCCGAGGTGGCACGCCACGCGAGCGAGATGGGGGAGGAGACGGCGAACAATCCCGCCGCCACCATGATGAGGAGAAGATGCTGGACCATGTGAACCCAGAACAGTTCGTCGTCGTACACGCCGATCGCGCTCAGGAGGGCGATTCCGGTGACGGCGACCCCGCCGACGAACGCGGCCGTCCGTCCTGCGTGCCATCGGTGGCGGGGATGGAGCCGGTTGTTGCGCGCGACTCCCCACAGGTACAGCACGAGCACCCCCGCAAGCAGGGCGATCGGAATCGGAGCGGCTGTGAGGCTGAGCAGCCGGCCACCCGAAAGCGGTGGCAGCACTGCGGGGAGAGCTGGAGCGAGGGCGAGCGGCTGGGTCATCGTTGCGACACGGCCCGAGGAGGGTGCCGGAGGTTCCACCACCGTGTGGCAGGGGGCCGCCCCCTCGTGGCGCCCGTCAGCCTACGGCCCGGACGGCCGGGACGTGGAATCGCCTCAGCGCGACACGTAACGCTTGCAGGGGCTCTCGTGCACACGTGATCCGGAAAAACGGTGCGAAGAAGAAGCGCGCGAAGAAGCGCGCGAAGAAGCGCGCGAAGAACCGCGCGAAGAAGCGCGCAAAAGATCGTCTCGTTCGTGGACCGCGGGCCACCGGGGCGATACCCTGCCCCGAACGTCCGGGAGAGGGGGGCACATGCGGCGCTGGAGAATAACGGGGATCCGGGCAGGTCGTGGTCCAGGTCGTGGTCCAGGTCGTGGTCCAGGTCGTGGTCCA
>JAJZMN010000075.1 GCA_021850345.1 Actinomycetes bacterium
CACCTACCGCTACTACACCTGCCAGTCACGTCAGCGCTACGGGAAGGGCACCTGCGGTGCCGCGCGCCTCCCGGCCGACGACCTCGACGCCGCCGTCGTCGCCCGGCTCGTCGACCTACTGGCCGACAGTGACCTGATCGAAGAAGCGGTGGCACGCGCAGTCGAGCGGGCAGCTGGCACGGCCGAGCTGGTGACGGCCGAACGGCTGAGCATCGAGACCGAGCTTGCCGAGATCGACGCCACCGTCGAGCGCTACCTGGTGAGCTTCGAGCGCGGGTCGATGCCCGAGGAGCTTTGCGCCCCAAGGGTCCGCGCACTCAACGACCGGGCGGCCAAGCTGAGGGCCCGCCACGCCGACCTCGTGGCCCAGTGCGAGGAGGCGAACATGTCGGCACCCGAACCCGAGACCTTGGCGGCGGTGCGCGAGGAGCTGGTCCAGGCCGTGCGCAACGGCTCCACCCCGCAGGTGAAGGCCCTGCTGGCCGCCCTCGTCCACGAGGTCCGCGTCGAGGGCCCCAACACGGTACGGCCAGTGTTCAAGGTCCCGGCCAGAACAGCCACGACACCCATGCCGGAGGCGGTTCGTGGACCGTCCCGTGTGGTGGGCGCTGGGGGACTCGAACCCTCGACCTCAGCCGTGTGAAGGCTGCGCTCTAACCAACTGAGCTAAGCGCCCGGGCGCGTCTGCGACGACATGACCGGCTGGACGACGATAGCGCGGGTGCCAGCCGCCCAGTACCCTGTGCACGATGTCCTTCACAGGCACACGCTTGGGTGCTGGCTCGACGGTCTGGCAGCGGCTCCAACAGACGTTCCTCCGGCCCCCCGAGCCGCGCCCCACCCAACCACCCGACGTCGCATCCATGGACGACGACGAGAAGCGGATGCTCATCGTCCGCATCGATCCCACCGAGCGCAAGCTCGGCATCATCGCCTCGGTCCTCGGCGTCGCGCTGGCGCTCTACGCCAACGTCCCGGGCATGGTCTCCAAGGCCGTGGTCCCCGTCACGACAGTCAAGCCGAAGAACGGGAAGTGCAGTCCCCTCATCGGCATCACTGACCTGCACTACTCGGCGGCGACGAAGTCGTGCGAGGGGATCTATCCAGGCAGCCACTACGTCCTTCCCCTGATCGTCTCGCTGGTGCTCGCGATCGCGATCTTCGTCACCGTGCGCATCGGCCGCCGCTCGCCGCTCGCCTTCACGATGATCATGACCGGGCTCGCCTTCGGTTCGCTCCTCGTGCTCGTCCCCTTCGGCGCCGGGGGTGCCTGGGTGATGCTGCGCGCGTGGCGAACCCAAAAGCGCGGCTCACCGACCGCGAAGACGCCGCTGCCCGGTTGGGTTGCCCCGCCCCCTCGCGGTACCACGCGCCGAGCGAAGTCGAACGGCCCTCGCAGTACCCGCAAGAGAGGTGCAGAAGAGACGACCAGTGCCTCTCGGAAGCCGCCTCCGGCGAACAAGCGCTATACGCCGAAGACGCCCCCGAAGAAGAAGGCGGCACGGACAGCCTGAGCTCGCGCTCGCCCGCGCCCCATGCACCCTCGAGCACGCCTGGCTCGAGCGCTGCGGGGCCTCCAGCCTTGTCGCCCTGCGCGCCGAGGGTCAGCCGGTCATGAGCGCCGAGTGCAGCAGTGCGAGGACGTCCGCGCGGCGCCGGACCAACGAGCGTGCCGTCGGCTCCTCCCCCAGCGCACGCAGGACGTCGACCTCGGTCACCATCCCGATCACAGTCGAATAGATCGCGAGCAGCAGCAGGTTCGGGTCGTGGCGCCGCATCCGGCCGGCATCCATCTCGGCTTCCAAGAACTCCGACGCGCGCTGTACGAGCGGCTGGAGGGCGACGATCATGCGGGTAGCGGCCGGCGGGCCAAGCCGCGACACCTCTCGGACCATGCCGAGCAGCTCCGGTCGGCGCGCCGCGAGGCGAAACACCGATCGGACGACGGCTTCCACCTTCTCCCATCCCGCACCCGCGCCGTCGAGCGCGCCCTGCATCGTGGCAGCGAGCTCACCGGCGCTTCGGGTGATCACGGCATCGAGCAGCGCGTCCTTGCTCGGGAACCAGTAGAGGATCGTCTGCTTCCTGAGCCCGAGCCCAGCAGCGAGGGCGTCGAGCGAGGTCCCCTCGTAGCCGCGCGTACCCCACGACGAGAGGGCCGCGTCGAGGATGCGGTCACGGGTCGGCGTAGGTGGGCGGGTCGCCGTCTCCACGTCCGCAGCGTACCGCCGCTGTCTACCAAATGGTAGACAACCCCGCCTGCCAAGTGCTACACAAGTGTGATGCCGATCCGTGACGCCCTCGAGGGCAAACGGTTCTTCGTGACCGGAGGGACGGGGTTCCTCGGCACCGCGCTCGTCGAGCGCATCCTCCGCACGCTCCCCGACGCCGAGGTGGTGCTCCTCGTGCGCCCTGGCCGTCGCGCCGCCGCGCGCGACCGCGTCACCCGAGAGATCCTGCGAAACGACTGCTTCGACCGCCTGCGCCGCGAGCTCGGTGACGCCTTCGACGACGTGACCTCCCGGCGGCTGGTGGCAGTCGCCGGCGACGTGAGCCGCGATGGGCTCGGTCTCGACGAAGAGGGCAGACGGCTCCTCGCACGCTGCGAGGTGGCGGTGCACTCCGCGGCAACCGTGAGCTTCGATGCGCCGCTCGACCAGGCCGTGGAGATCAACCTGCTCGGCCCGGCCCGCGTCGCGGCCGCGCTCGTTCAGGCACGAGCCGAGGTCGCCGACGTCGACCGGGCACCTGGCGTCCACATGATCGCCGTCTCGACCGCCTACGTGGCCGGCACGCACCAAGGCGAAGCGAAGGAGCGGCTGCTCGCGGACACTCCCTTCTCGCTCGACGTCGACTGGCATGCAGAGGTCGACTACGCCCGCCGACTTCGCGCTGACCTCGAAGACGAGTCCCGAGGCCCCGAGCTCCTCGGCCGCTTCGCGAAGAAGGCACGCGAGGAGCTCGGCGCAGCCGGCGAGCACCTGCTCGCCACCCGTGCCGAGAAGCTGCGCGAGGAGTGGATCAAGGACCGCCTCGTCGACGCGGGCACCGCGCGCGCCCAGGCGCTCGGCTGGCCCGATGCCTACCCGTTCACGAAGGCTCTGGGCGAGCGCGCGCTCATCGAGTCGACGAGCCTGCCCCTCACCATCGTCCGGCCGTCCATCATCGAATCGGCGCTGGCCGAGCCCGTCCCGGGATGGATCCGCGGCTTTCGGATGGCTGAGCCGATCATCATCTCCTTTGCCCGAGGTCTCCTGCGCGAGTTCCCCGGTGTCCCCGAGGGCGTGATCGACGTCATTCCGGTGGACATGGTGATCGCGGCGATCCTGGCCATCGCCGCCGGCCCCGCGCCGGACTCCCCCTCGGTGTACCACGTCGCCTCGGGCGTCGCGAACCCGCTGCGTTACGGGCGGCTCGTCGATCTGATCCAGGAGTGGTTCGGCCGTCACCCCATCTATGACGAACGCGGCCAGCCGATCAGCCTCCCCGAGTGGACCTTTCCCGGGCGCGGTCGGGTCCAGCGCCAGCTGCAGCGGGCGACCAAGGCGATGGACGCCGCGGAGCGCGTGCTCTCCTCCCTGCCGGTGCGAGGAAGACAAGCCGCGTTCGCCGCGTCGCTCGAGGAGCACAACACCCTCGCCAAGCGTGCCCTCGGTTATGTCGAGCTCTACGGCGCGTACACCGAGACCGAGGCGCGCTACCGGGTAGACCGGCTCATGTCGCTGTGGGCGAACCTGGAGGACTCGGACCGCGCTGCCTTCTGCTTCGATCCCACCGTCATCGACTGGGACCGATACGTCCATGACATCCACCTTCCCTCCGTGGTCGCCCACGCGCGCGTCCGCACGACGCCGCAGCGCACGGCAATCGACTCCAGGTCGACCCGCGCGCGGCGCGCCATCCTGTCCGAAGAGCGTCATCTCGCCGCCTTCGACCTCGAGCACACCCTCATCGCGTCGAACGTCGTCGATGCCTACGCGTGGCTCGCGAGCAGGCATCTCGGCGCCTCCCGGCGCCCGTCGTTCGTGGCCGAGCTCGTCGCGCGCGGGCCCTCGCTCCTCGCTCTCGACCGGCGAGACCGGGGCGACTTCCTGCGCTCCTTCTATCGCCGCTACGAGGACGCGCCGGTCGCCCGGCTCGAAGAGGACGCCTGGGAGCTCTTTCATACGCACCTCTTGCCGCGCGCCTTCCCCGCGGGCCTGGCGCGGGTGCGTGCGCACCGCCGGCTCGGCCACCGCACGCTCCTCATCACCGGCGCCCTCGACTTCGTCATCGCGCCGCTCCGCCCGCTCTTCGACGACATCGTCTGTGCCCGCATGGCCCAGAAGAACGGCCGCTACACGGGCCGCCTCGACGAGCTCCCGCCGATCGGCGAGGCGCGGGCACTGCTGCTCGCCGACTACGCAGAGGCGCACGGGCTCGCTCTCGCCGAGTCGGTCGCCTACGCGGACTCGGCGAGCGACCTCGCCATGCTCGAGGCTGTCGGCTTCCCCGTCGCAGTGAACCCCGAGTCGCGCCTCTCGGCCATTGCCCGCCGGCGTGGCTGGCACGTCGAGCACTGGTCGAAGGCGGCGGGGGGCGCGGCGCGGCCGCTGCCGATCGGCCCGCTCGACGTCTCACCCCTCGATCCTGCGCGGGGACGGCCGTGAAGTCGCTCGTCTTCGAGCGCAACGTTGCGCGTTTTGCCGCCGCGCGGATCGCGGCCAGCTTCGGCTCAGGACGCGGCGCCGCCGTCGGACCCCTCCGGCTGCTCGAGACCGATCCCCCGACGCTTCCCGGTCCCGACTGGGGACGGGTGAGCCCGCTCCTGTCGGGCATCTGCGGATCGGACCTCGCCACCCTCGACGGTCGCAGCTCCCGCTACTTCGAAGACGTCGTGAGCTTTCCCTTCGTCCCCGGTCACGAAGTGGTCGGAATCCTCGACACCCCGCCTGGCGCGCCACACACCGGCGAGCCGCCGCCAGGGGTGCCGCGGCCGGTCGCCGTGGGCGACCGGGTCGTCATCGAGCCGGTCCTGGGCTGTGCCGCGAGGGGCATCGATCCTCCCTGCGACGCGTGTGCCGACGGGCTCCTCGGCAACTGCGAGCGGATCGCCTTCGGACATCTCGCGCCGGGCCTGCAGACGGGATACTGCGCCGACACCGGAGGTGGGTGGTCCTCCGCCGGACTCGTCGCGCACACGACCCAGCTCCACCGCGTGCCCGACGGCCTGCGTGACGCCGACGCCGTCATGGTCGAGCCCACGGCGTGCGCGGTGCACTCGGTGTACCGGGCGGGCATCGGCGACGGTGACACCGTCGCAGTGCTCGGTGCGGGGACGCTCGGCCTCGGAGTCGTGGCCGCCGTCACCACCCTCGGTGCAACCGGACGCGTGCCTGCGCCCGGCGAGCTCCTGGTGGGTGCCCGCTACGCCCACCAGCGGCAGCTGGCGGCGCGCTTCGGCGCGACCGCGGCCCTCCCGCCGGCCCAGCTCCACCGTGCCGTACGGCGCCGGAGCGGCGCGCTCAGCCTCGGGGACCCGACCAAGGGGGCGAGGTCCGCCACCCTCACCGGCGGCGCGGACGTCGTCTTCGACTGCGTCGGCTCGGCGGAGTCGATCGCCCAGTCGCTTGCCATGGTCCGGCCCCGGGGTCGTGTCGTGCTCGTCGGCATGCCGGGCAAGGTGCACGTGGACCTCGCCTCGCTCTGGCAGCGCGAGGTGCAGCTCGCCGGCGCGTATGCCTATGGCACCGAGATGTTCGAGGGCGGCCTTCGAGCCCGGACGTTCGACCTCGCCTTCGAAGTCGTCGGCGCGCACCAGCTGGGCGATCTCGTCTCGGCGACGTACCCGATCGACCGGTTCGAAGACGCACTCGCGCACGCCGGCACGGCCGGTCGTCGCGGCGCAGTCAAGATCGCGTTCGATCTGCGCCACGGGCGTCCGCATCCGGGTCACCCGGCGTGGCGAGGCGAGTCACTGCCAGGAACCGAGGAGGTAGCCCAATGACCCCGCGACCCGGACTCGTCCTCGAGGTCGATGGCTCCACCCCGCCGACCCTCTTCTGGCATGGCGAGCGCTTCGTGCTCGAGCGCCTCCCTGAAGGCAGCCGCGTCATCTATGCCCCCGAGCCGCTGGCCGCCCTCGACGACCCGGTCGTAGCAATCCGCCACGCGTTGACGCACCCGATCGGCGACCGGCCACCCCTCCCCTTTCTCCTCGAGCCGGGGATGCGGCTCACCATCTGCTTCGACGACGTCTCCCTTCCCCTGCCGCCGATGCAAGCTCCGGACGTTCGCCAACTCGTCATCGAACAAGTCCTCGAGATGGCGGCTGCCGCGGGAGTGGACGACGTCGTCCTCGTGGCCGCCCTGGCGCTCCACCGCCGCATGACCGAAGCAGAGCTGCGCCACGCGCTCGGTGACCGCGTCTACGACGCCTTCGCACCGCATGGGCTCCTCACCCAGCACGACGCAGAGGATCCCGAGAACCTGGCCTTCCTCGGCACGACGGACAAGGGCGAAGAGGTCGAGATCAACAAGCGGGCAGCCACGAGCGACCTCGTTGTCTATGTCAACATAAACCTGGTCGCCATGGACGGTGGGCACAAGAGCGTGGCGACCGGCCTCGCCAGCTACCGCAGCCTGCGCCACCACCACAACCCACGCACCATGGTGCACAGCCGCTCGTTCATGGATGCCCCCGCCTCCGAGCTGCACTCATCGAACTGGCGGATGGGACGGCTCATCGCGGACAGCGGCGTCAAGATCTTCCAGATCGAGACGACCTTGAACACCGACACCTTTCCCTCGCAGTTCGGCTTCCTCCAGCGACGCGAGTGGGAGTGGACCCTGCGCGACCGCGCCACCTTCATGGCCACCGCAGCGGCACTCGATCGCACCCCAGCGAGCCTTGCGCGCCAGGTCTTCCACTCGATCCGTGCGCCGCACGCCCTCGTGTCCGTCCAAGCAGGCGAGGTCGAGGCCGTGCATGCCGTCACGACGGAGAACGTCTGGCGCCAGCAAGGCGTCGAGGTCCAAGGACAGAGCGACGTGCTCACGATGGGGCTTCCCTACATCAGTCCCTACAACGTCAACTCGATCATGAACCCGATCCTCGTCGCCTGCTTGGGGCTCGGCTACTTCTTCAACCTGTACCGTGGACGGCCCCTCGTGCGAGAGGGCGGGGTCGTGATCATCCACCATCCGACGCCGTGGGAGTTCCACCCGGGCCACCACCCCAGCTACATCGACTTCTTCGAAGAGGTCCTGAGCCAGACGACCGATCCCGCAGAGATGTCCAAGACCTATGAGGAGTCCTTCGCGACCGACCCGTGGTACGTGCACCTGTACCGCACGGGCCACGCGTACCACGGCGTCCACCCCTTCTACATGTGGTACTGGTGCGCCCACGCGCTGGACCACCTCGGACGCGTGATCATCGTGGGCGGCGACCCCCGCGCCACGAGGCGCATGGGGTTCTCCCCAGCCTCGAGCCTGAGCGATGCGCTCGAGATCGCGAGCGACGTCGTGGGACGCTCCCCCACCCTCACCCACCTGCACGCGCCGCCGCTGCTCATGGCAGACGTCAGATGACCGGTCGTCGCTCCTTCCCCCTCGCCGCTCCGACGTGGCCGGCGGGGCTCGAGCGCCCTGCGCCCAACCGCGGCATCGGACTCGACTACCACCACGAGTGGTCGCGCCGCTACCCCGTGCGCCTCTTGCGGGCGATGGTCCTCGACAACCTGACGCGCCCTGCGGCCCGGCTGGTCGCGCCCACCACGGTTCGCGGCGACGAGCACCTCCGCCACGTCGCCGGTCCCGTCATCTTCGCCGCCAATCATGCGAGCCACCTCGACACGCCGCTGTTGCTCACCACGCTGCCGCCACGCTTCCGTCATCACATCGTGGTCGCCGCCGCCGCGGACTACTTCTTCGATCGGCGCTGGAAGGCCGTCCTGTGGTCGTTCAGCCTCGCGGCCATTCCCATCGAACGCGCTCGAGTCGACCGCCGATCGGCGGATCAGGCGGCCGCGCTCCTCGACGATGGCTGGAGCCTCGTGATCTTCCCCGAGGGTGGTCGCTCCCCCGACGGCTGGGCGCAGCCGTTCCGCGGCGGCGCCGCGTACCTGGCACGGCGTACCGGACACCCGGTCGTGCCCGTGCACGTGCACGGCACCCGTGACGTTCTTCCCAAGTCCGCTGCCACCGGCGGTGCCGCCAGGGCGGACAAGAGCGGCCGCTTCCCGCTCAAGCGGGCTCCTGTCTCGGTCGTCTTCGGCTCGCCGCTCGTCCCCGACGACGGCGAGAGCGCCCGGCGGTTCTCGGCCAGGATCGAGGCGGCGGTCGCCACGCTGCGAGACGAGGTCACGTCCGACTGGTGGAGCGCCCGGCGCCGGGCCGCGCGCGGCGAAACCCCCTCCATGCAGGGACCTGAGGCCGCCGCATGGCGCCGTTCGTGGGCACTCGGACCGCCATCCCAAGGGGGCCGCGACGACTGGCCACGTACCAAGCCGCTATGACTGTGGCCTTGTGGCCACCCTCCGCGACGGCCCGACGCTCGACCTGACGGTCGTCGTCCCCTACTTCAACCTCGGCGAACGGATCCGCGAGACCGTCGACGACCTGTTGCGCACGCTGCGCGCCACGGGCCGCTCCTTCGAGGTGATCGCGGTCTCCGACGGGTCGACCGACGGCAGCGAGCACATGCTGGCCGGCCTCGGCGACGAGGTGCGCACCGTCTGCATGCCAGACCATGTCGGCAAGGGCGAGGCGCTGCGCGTCGGGCTCAACATGGGCAGGGGCCGGTTCCTCGGCTTCATCGACGGCGACGGCGACCTCCCGCCGGACCAGGTCGCCACCCTCGCGGCGATCGCCCAGGACTGCACCGGCACCACTCCCGACATCGTCGTCGGCACCAAGCGGCACCCCGCCTCACAGGTGGAGTATCCCCCGTTGCGGCGTCTCGGCTCGTGGGGTTGGCAGCAGCTCGTGCTCACCCTCTTCGGCCTGCGCGTGCGCGACACCCAGACCGGCCTCAAGCTCGTGCGGCGCGAAGTGCTCGCCGACCTCCTCCCCCGCATGGTCGAGCGGCGCTTCGCCTTCGACCTCGAGCTCCTCGTCCTCGCGGACCGCTTCGGCTATCGCCGAGTGGTCGAGGTGCCCGTGCGAATCCGTGACCGATATGCCAGCACCGTCTCGCCGCGCGCGGCCGCGGGGATGCTTGGAGACCTGTGCGCGATCTACTACCGGCTCCGCATCACCAGGCGCTACGACCGGTGCGTCCCGAACGCCTGACGGTTCCCCGCACCGCCGAGATCCGCTCGGCGCGCAACGCGAGCTCTTCAGTGTCCTCGAGCGAGGTGAGCGTTTCCCCGCTCGCCCAGGTCAAGAGGCGGTCGGCGAGCGCCGGGTTCCGGGCGAGAACCGGCCCGTGCAGGTAGGTGCCCACGATCCGGCCGGCAACGGCGCCCTCGGACCCGTCCCCGTTTCCCACGCCGGCGACGACGGTGGCGAGCGGGGAAGCGTCCGTGCCCAAGGTGGTGAGCCCGCCGTGGTTCTCGAACCCGGTCAGGGTCGGCAGCCCGTCGTCGAGCGGTTCGGCAAGGATCTCGCCCACCGCGCGCCGGCCCGTGCCTTTGGTCGTCGCCACGTCGAGCAGCCCGAGTCCGGGCAGCGCGCGGCCGTCGGCCGAGGGAAACGTCCTCCCGACGATCTGGTAGCCGGCGCACACTGCCAGGATGGGGATCCCGTCGATGGCAGCGCGAGCGAGCGCCCCGTCCTCGCGCAGCAGCTCGGCAGCGCGCAGCTGCGGCCCGTCCTCTCCTCCCCCCAGGCAGTAACAGTCGCCGGCGGGCAGGGGCTCGCCGGACGGCGCCTCGAGCAGCGTCGCGTCGATCCCTCGCCACTGGGCCCGCTGCACTACCACGACGCCGTTGCCCCCATCGCCGTAGGTGCCGAGCAGGTCGGGGTACACGACGACCACGCGCAGCGTCATCGGCTGGTCTCCTCGAGCGCGCCGGGCGAGCTCGGTCGCCCCGCGCCGCGCCCACCCGCCGTCGGGCGAGCGCCCGAGCGCGCGAGGAGGTCGTAGAACGCCGTGTAGTTGCCGATGTAGTCGACCGCATGCGAGCCCTGCGAGTGGGCTCGGGACTGGCGCTCGCCGCGAGCGCCGCCGATCTTCTCGCCCGCCACTCGCACCGCCTCGATCGGATCACCCTGCGCCAGGTGCGGCACCTCGGCATAGCGAAGGCGCACCGACAGGTCCAGGTACCGTTCCCCGGTCGCGATCACCGGCCGGCCGCGGAGCCGCTCGAAAGGGACGTCCCACAGCCACGACGGGTCCCTGCCGTCGGCGATCCGCGCGTTGATGCCGACGACGACCGGGCCGTCGCCTGGGCACACGAGATCGAGGAGCTCTCGCCATCCGGCAGGGTTCTTCGCAAGCATCAGGCGCACCGCGACGCCCGCGATCTCCGTCGTCGCGAAGCGTCCGGCGACCTCGTCGACCGTGCCCATCACCGCGAGCGCCTCGTCGGCAGGGATCCCGAACGCCTCGGCCGCGGCCGCAGCGACCGCTGCGTTCGCACGGTTGAAGCGTCCCGGCAGCCGGAGCTCGAGCGGGAGGCGCCGTCCGTCGGCGAACACCACCACCGTGGTGCCACCCCCTGCACCCGTCGGGTCCTCGAGCCACAGGTCGAGCGGCGGCCGGGCAAAGCCGCACGTACACCCCCAGCCGCCTGACGACGACGCTGAGAATACGATCCTGCCGTCGCACGCAGGGCAGCCGACGGCGTCGGCGCGCCACGAGAGCCCCGCCCCGACCCACACCGCTCGCGCCGCGTCACGGGCCGCCCATGCAACCAATGGGTCGTCGGCGTTGGCCACGACGGTCGTGCCGGGCGCGGCCGCAAGGGCACGCTGCCAGCGGTTGGCGACCATGCGCACCTCGTTCGTGCGGTCGAGCTGGTCACGGGACAGGTTCAGCAACACGACCACCTCGGGAGAGAGCGAGGCGACGAGCTGGGGTATGTAGCTCTCGTCCACCTCG
>JAJZMN010000077.1 GCA_021850345.1 Actinomycetes bacterium
TAGGCGTCATTCGACGTCACCAGAGGTACGCGGGCGGTACGGCGGAAAGCGGGCCTGACCTGCGCCGATGGGAGCCTTTCCAGGGAGCGGGCGACGGGAATCGAACCCGCGTTCTCAGCTTGGGAAGCTGATGTTCTGCCGCTGAACTACGCCCGCGAGCAGGCGTCACACTATCGTCTGGCAGGCGGTGGCTCCGTCCGGCTTCCCCGGGCTCGCTCGGGACCCGCACTTCGGCCGGCGGGCACCGGGCGCTCGCGAGGCGGGGAGCCGGCTGAGTTGACACAGCGCTGACACGGGAGGTCTCTTGCCAGTACGGATTGCAATCGGCATCGCAGTGACCGTGATCTGCGGCGCGGTCGCCGGTCGCCGGTTCCACTGGATCTCCCGGCTGGTGCGGGCGGGGCAGTCGGCCCCCGAGCGGCTGCGCCGCGACCTCGGCCGGAAGGCCGAGGCCGAGGTCACCGAGGTCGCCGGGCAGCGGAAGCTCCTCAAGTGGACCGTTCCCGGCGTCGCCCACTTCTTCACGATGTGGGGGTTCACGATCCTCCTCTTCACGATCGTGGAGGCCTACGGGGACCTGTTCGACCCGACGTTCCACATCCCCGCCATCGGGACGTCGCCCGTGCTCGGCTTCCTCGAGGACTTCTTCGCGACCGCCGTGCTCGTGGCGCTCGCGGTGTTCACCGTCATCCGGATCAAGAACTCGCCGTCGAGAAGGGAACGAGCCTCACGGTTCTACGGCTCCCACACCGACGCCGCATGGATGACGCTCCTCCTCATCTTCGGCGTGATCGCGACGCTCCTCCTCTACCGGGGAGCGCAGGTCGACACGAAGCCCCGGCAGTTCCCCTACGGCGACTGGGCCTTCGCCTCGCATGCCATCGGCGCGGGCCTCGCGGGCCTCGGGCACGGGGTCGACACAGCGCTCGCGACGACGTTCCTCTTGCTCAACATCGCGGTCATCACCGGCTTCCTCGTCTTCGTGTCGTACTCGAAGCACCTGCACATCTTCGTGGCCCCTTTCAACGTGGCGTTCTCCCGCAGACCGAGGGCGCTGGGCGGTCTCGACAAGACGCCCGACATGGACATGGAGAACGTCACCGAGGACACGGTCTTCGGCGCCGGGTTCATCGAGAACTTCACCTGGAAGCAGATGCTCGACTTCGTGACCTGCACCGAGTGCGGTCGCTGCCAGTCGGTGTGCCCCGCCTGGAACACCGGAAAGCCGCTGTCCCCGAAGCTCGTGATCATGAACCTGCGGGACAACATGTTCTCTCAGGCGTCGCATCTCATGGCGCTGAAGGCGTCGCAGCACGCCGACGGCAGTGGCGACGGCAACGGGGCGACTGGGCCCGAGCCGCTGGTGCCCGGGGTCATCGAGCCCGACGTGCTCTGGTCGTGCACCACCTGCGGGTCGTGCGTGGAGCAGTGCCCGGTCGACATCGAGCACGTCGACGCGATCGTCGACATGCGGCGCTACCAGGTGCTGATGGAGTCGAGCTTTCCCCATGAGGCGGGGCTCATGCTGCGTAACGTCGAGAACCAGGGGGACCCGTGGGGGCTCGGCAGCGCGAAGCGGACCGAGTGGACGCAGGCGCTCGACTTCGAGGTGCCGGTGGTGACCGGCACCATCCCCGACGACGTCGAGTACCTCTACTGGGTGGGCTGCGCGGGCGCCCTCGACGAGCGGGCACGCCGGCAGGTCCAGGCCACCGCGCGCCTGCTGCACCAGGCAGGCGTGCGCTTCGCGATCCTCGGGCCCAAGGAGTCCTGCACCGGCGACCCGGCCCGGCGCATCGGCAACGAGTACCTCTACCAGGAGCAGGCGAAGGCCAACATCGCGACCCTCGAGTCCGCCGGGGTTCGCAAGATCGTCGCGACGTGCCCGCACTGCTTCAACACCTTGAAGAACGAGTACCCCGCGCTCGGCGGCAACTTCGAGGTCGTGCACCACGCCGAGCTTCTCGACCACCTCGTGCGCGCCGGGAAGATCACCCCGGGCACCGGCTACGCCGGCACCGTCACCTACCACGATCCCTGCTACCTCGGACGGCACAACAGGGTGTTCGACGAGCCGCGGACCGTCATCGACGCCATCCCCGGCGCACGCAACGTGGAGATGCGCCGTTGCCGGGAGCGGGGCTTCTGCTGCGGCGCGGGAGGCGCGCGTATGTGGATGGAGGAGAACATCGGCACGCGCGTCAACATGGACCGGACCCTCGAGGCGCTCGGCACCGGCGCGGACGTCGTGTCGACGGCGTGCCCCTACTGCATGATCATGCTCGACGACGCGGTCAAGGCGAACGGCAAGGAGGAAGAGGTCCGCGTGCTCGACATCTCCCAGCTCGTCGAGGAGTCGATGCGTGTCGCGGAGACGGCGGGCCTTCCGGGTCCCGGGGTCGCCGCAGCGGAGGGGACCTTCTCGCCGCTCGAGGACTGAGCTCGAGGACTGCGCTCGAGGACTGCGCCCGTGCCTAGCCCTGGCGTCCGGCGATGCCGTACGCGTGCGTCGGGCGCAGCCGTGCGACGAGGCGCCGCTCCGACACCATGACCTCGCGGTACTCGGACCAGTCCGGGTGGTCCTCGCCGCGGATCGCGCGGTAGAGGTCCACGAGCTCTTCGACGGTGTCGTCGTCCGGAGCCGCGGCGACCGCCGAGAGCTCGGCCGTGCCGTCGAGGACCACGTAGGCCCAGAAGGACTCGCCCGGGACGTAGAGGGAGGCGGCGGGGTCGCGGCGGAGGTTGCGCGTCTTGGCGCGGGCGTCGGTGACCGAGATCCGCGCCACCGGGTCGCCCGTGGCGGACAAGTGGTAGAGGATGTTCGAGAGCTGCGGTCGCCCGTCCGCGCGGCGGGTGACGAGGACGCCCTGGGAGCGGTCTCGGGCGAAGTCGAGTCCCTCTCGCAGTTCCATCGCCGGTGGTCAGTGCGAGATCAGGGCGGACACCTTGGAGTCCGCGTCGCGAAGGCGGGCCGCCATGGCCGAGAGCAGCTTCCGTGCGAGGGGCGGGACGTCCTCGAGCAGCCCGTAGAACTCGCGCTGGCTCATGTTGAGAAGGACCATGTCCGTGTCGGCGACGACGGTCGCAGATCTCGGGGCGCGGTCGAGCAGTGCGAGCTCCCCGAAGTAGTCGCCCGGGCCGAGCAGCGCCACCTTGCGCCCGTTCCGCTTCACCGACGCGCGTCCCTCGACGATGAAGAAGAACTCGCGTCCGATCGTCCCCTCCTCGCACAGCACGGTCCCGGCCGGCGCCGTGACCTCGTCGAGCGCACGGGCCACGAGTCGGAGCTCGTGCGCGGTGCACGTCGAGAACATCCAGATCGACGACAGGTCGAGCTTCTTCGAGGGGCGGGCCACGGGCGACCAGGGTAGTGCCGGCCCGTGTCCGGGGCGAGCCTTCCCGCGAAAAGCGGGGATGCCGTCCCGAGCCGACCGATCGGACGGGTCGTCGAGAGACGTCGACCCCGCGGTCAGTTCATGCCGGCGAAACATCCGCGTAGCAGCGGGGAAACGTCGCGCCTTCATACTCGGGCCGAAGGGCCGAAGGGCCGAAGTGCCGAAAAAGGGCCGAAGGGCCGAGGGGCGCGCCGCAGGCGGGCAACGCGGAGCAAAGCGAAGGGAGCACGTGGTGTTGGACGCGGTGGCGTTCGAGGCGGCCCGCCTGCCCTACCCCCACTGGCTGAACCCGGGAGACAACACGTGGCAGCTCGTCGCGGCGACGCTCGTCGGGCTGATGAGCCTTCCCGGCCTCGCCGTCCTCTACGGCGGCCTGGTGCAGCGCAAGTGGGTCGTGAACACGATGCTCATGGCATTCGCCGGTTTCAGCGTCGTCCTCGTCGTGTGGGTGCTCTGGGCCTACGACATGGGCTTCGGGACCTTCGCGCACCTCGGTCCCACGGGCTCGTTCCTGGGTGACTTCGTCGGGAGGCCCGGCTCGATCCTCGGGAGCCTCGCCGAGCAGTCACAGGCGAAGTCCGGCGCCAACTCGCTGATCCCGTTCCACTTCCCGACGTCGACGCTCGCCTACTTCCAGTTTGTGTTCGCCGCGATCACGCCGCTCCTCTTCCTCGGCAGCGTGCTCGGGCGGATGAAGTTCAAGGCCTGGCTGCTCTTCGTGCCGCTTTGGATCACCTTCGTCTACACGGTGAACGCGGCGCTCTTGTGGGGCGGGGGGTACTTCGCGCAGAAGGGGGCCGTCGACTACTCGGGCGGGTACGTCATCCACCTCGCCGCCGGCGTCGCCGGGTTCGTCGCCGCGGCGATGGTCGGTCCGCGCGCCCGGTCCGACCGTGGCTCGACCAACCCGCACAACATGCTGCTCGTCGCCGTCGGCGCCGGCATCCTGTGGCTCGGCTGGAACGGCTTCAACGGTGGCGACCCGTTCTACGCGGGCGTGGACGCCGCCTCCGCCGTGCTCAACACCAACGTCGCCGCCGCTGCGGCGCTCCTCACCTGGATGGCCGCGGACATGACGCTCGGCAAGAGCCGTAAGCCCACCTTCGCCGGGGCGGTCAACGGCATGATCTGCGGCCTCGTCGGCATCACGCCGGCAGCGGGATGGGTGGACGGCTACGGGGCCCTGGCGATCGGGGTCATGTGCTCGGCGGTGGTGTGGACCGCCATGGCGTTCCTCCCGAGGATCCGGCCCTTCTCGAAGGTCGACGACGCGCTCGGGGTCGTCTACACGCACGGGATCGCGGGCCTGTGCGGCGGGCTCCTCGTCGGGCTGCTCGCGGACCCCTCGATGGTCGAGTACGGGGTCGCCGGGCGCCACTTCGCGGGCAGGGGCGCAGTGTCGGTCGGCGGCCTGCTCTTCACCGGCTCGTGGCACCAGGAGTGGGAGCAGCTCCTCGCCGCCTGTTGGGTCGTCTGCTTCACCGCCGCAGCGACGGCCCTCCTGCTCCTCGTCGTGAAGCGCGTCTGCCGGGGACTGCGCGAGCGCGACGAGCTCCTCGAAGCGGGGGACTTCGCGATCCACGACGAGCAGGTGGACCACCATCGGGTCCCCGCAGCCGTGCAGTGGCTGACCGAGGAGCAGCTCGCCGAGGTGGTCGACGCGATCGTCGGCGCGGCGGCCACCGTACGGGCCGCGGCGAGCGCCCCTCCAAAGCGACGACCACGAGAACACGGCGAGGTCGGTCCGCCCGACGACAGCGGTTGAGCCGCCCCGGACCGCGCCGGGCGGTCTTCAGCCC
This sequence comes from Actinomycetes bacterium, assembly GCA_021850345.1. The sequence goes on from JAJZMN010000077.1 coordinate 5,195, forward strand.
GCCTGCCTGGCGACCGCCTCCGCCGCTTGCCGCGCGGCGTCGGGGTCGCCCAGGTACGAGGCCTCCTTCACGCCGAGATCGTCGTCGAACCGGTACCGGAACGGGATCCCGGTGGGGATGTCGAGGCCGGGGATGTCGGCGTCCGAGATCGCGTCGAGGTGCTTGCGCAGGGCTCGGATGCTGTTGCCGTGGGCGACGACCAGCACCGCCCCGCCCCGCGCACCGGCCGCGCGAAGGTCGGGCACGATCACGTCGTCCCAGTACGGGAGCACCCTGGCGACGACGTCCGCCAGGCACTCGGTGGCCGGCAGCACGTGCGAGGGCAGGTCTCGATAGCGGGGGTCGGCTGCCGGGTGCCGGGGGTCGCCGGGTGGAAGCGCCGGCGGCGGCACGTCGTAGCTCCGGCGCCACACCTTCACCTGCTCGAGGCCGAAGCGCTCCGCCGTCTCCTTCTTGTCGAGGCCCTGGAGGTCGCCGTAGTGGCGCTCGTTGAGCCGCCAGTGGCGCCGGACGGGTAGCCACGGCCGGCTCGCGGCGTCGAGGGTCAGGTTCGCGGTGCGGATCGCCCGGGTGAGGACGGACGTGTGGACCAGGCGCAGGTCCAGGGACGCCTCGGCGGCGAGTAGCTCGCCGGCCCGGACGGCCTCTGCCTCCCCCGCAGGGGTGAGGTCCACGTCGGTCCAGCCCGTGAAGAGGTTGCGGGCGTTCCAGTCGGACTCGCCGTGGCGGAGGAGGACCAGGTCGAGCACGCAGAGAGCGTACCCAGGGTGGTCTCCGACGGGAAGTCTGCAGCGCCGACGAGTCGTTACCAGCCGCAGGCATCAAGAAACCTGCAACATGCAGACTCAAGTTTGCTATACTCATCTCCGTAAGACGTGAGCAATCAGGAACTGAGCAATCAGGTACGTGGGCGCGCCCCAGGGCGCGAGAGAGGCAGGTAGCGCGATGGCCAAGGCGGTCGGAATCGACCTCGGCACCACCAACTCCGTGGTGAGCGTGCTGGAGGCGGGCGAGCCCGTCGTCATCCCCAACGCGGAGGGCGCCCGGACCACCCCGTCGGTGGTCGGGTTCTCGAAGACGGGCGAAGTGCTCGTCGGCGAGGTCGCAAAGCGTCAGGCGATCACCAACCCCGATCGCACCATCCGGTCGGTGAAGCGTCACATGGGCACCAAGTGGACGGTCACAATCGACGGCAAGGGCTACACGGCCCAGGAGATCTCCGCCCGGATCCTCGGCAAGCTGAAGCGGGACGCCGAGGGGTACCTGGGCGACACGGTGAGCCAGGCGGTGATCACCGTCCCGGCCTACTTCGACGACGCACAGCGGACGGCGACGAAGGAGGCGGGTCAGATCGCGGGGCTCGAGGTGCTCCGCATCATCAACGAGCCGACCGCGGCCGCGCTCGCCTACGGGCTCGACAAGGAGGAGAAGGACCAGACCGTCCTCGTTTTCGACCTCGGCGGCGGCACCTTCGACGTCTCGATCCTCGAGATCGGAGAAGGGGTCTTCGAGGTGAAGTCCACCTCGGGCAACACGCACCTCGGCGGCGACGACTGGGACCAGAAGGTCATCGACTGGCTGGTGAAGACCTTCAAGGACACCGAGGGCGTCGACCTGTCCAACGACAAGATGGCGCTCCAACGCCTGAAGGAGGCCGCGGAGAAGGCGAAGATCGAGCTGTCCTCGGTCCAAGAGACCCAGATCAACCTGCCGTTCATCACGGCCACCTCAGAGGGGCCCAAGCACCTCGACGTGAAGCTCACGCGGGCGAAGTTCAACGAGCTCACCCACGACCTGGTGGAGCAGTGCCGGGGCCCGTTCGAGGCGGCAATCAAAGACGCCGGGCTCAAGACCTCCGACATCGACCACGTCGTGCTCGTCGGCGGATCGACGCGCATCCCCGCGGTCCAAGAGCTCGTCCACGACCTCACGGGCAAGGAGCCGCACAAGGGCGTGAACCCCGACGAGGTCGTCGCGGTCGGTGCGGCGGTGCAGGCGGGTGTCTTGAAGGGCGAGGTGAAGGACGTGCTCCTTCTCGACGTGACGCCGCTCAGCCTCGGTATCGAGACCAAGGGTGGAGTCATGCACCGGCTCATCGAGCGCAACACGACCATCCCGACCAAGCGGTCCGAGATCTTCACCACCGCGGAGGACAACCAGCCGTCGGTCGAGATCCACGTGCTCCAAGGTGAGCGGGAGATGGCGATGTACAACAAGACGCTCGGCAAGTTCCAGCTCGTCGACCTCCCGCCGGCTCCCCGGGGCATCCCGCAGATCGAGGTCACCTTCGACATCGACGCCAACGGGATCGTGCACGTCTCCGCGCAGGACCGCGCGACCGGCAAGGAGCAGTCCATGACGATCACCGGCCAGTCCGCGCTCGCCAAGGACGACATCCAGCGCATGGTGCGCGACGCCGAGGCGCACGCCGAGGACGACCGGCGCCGGCGCGAGGAGGCCGAGGTGCGCAACACCGCGGACACCCTCGTGTACCAGACCGAGAAGCTCCTGCGCGAGCAGGGAGACAAGTTCCAGGGCAACGAGAAGGACGACGTGTCCGGCGCGCTCCAGGGCGTGAAGGACGCGCTGTCGGGTACCGACACCGAGGCCATCAAGACCGCGACCGAGCGCTTGATGTCCGCGAGCCAGAGCTTCTCGCAGCGTCTCTACGAGCAGGCGTCGCAGAGCGCCTCGACCAGCGGTGGCCCGTCGGCGGGCGAGGCCGGGCCGTCAGAGGAGCCCGCGGAGGGTGAGGTCGTCGACGCCGAGATCGTCGACGAGCAATGAGCAGCCGGCCCGATCAACAGACGGCGCGCTGGCGCGACGAGGGCGTCGAGGAGGCCGGCGACGCCCCCTCGCGGCCGTCGGCTCCGTCGCAGCCGTCGGCTCCTACCCAGCCGTCGGCTCCCAACCAGCCGTCGTCTTTGTCGCAACCGTCGGCGACCGGCACCCCCTCGCCGGTGGCCGGCGGGACGGTCGACGGAGGCCAGGACGCCGGGAGCGAAGTGGACGCCGGGTCCGACACGCAGTCCGACGGCGGTCCGATCCTCACCGATGTCGCCGCGCTCAGCGCGCAGCGCGACGAGTACCTCGAGTCGCTCCAGCGTCTCAAGGCGGACTTCGACAACTACCGCAAGCGCGTCGCAAGGCTCCAGCAGGAACAGTCGGCGCGTGCCGAGGCCAACCTCGTCACGAAGCTGCTGCCGGTGCTCGACAACCTCGACCTGGCCTGGGCACACCTGGGCCCGCGCGAGGGCGACGAGGGTCCCGGCTCCGAGGAGGCCCGCGCGATCGGCCAGGCCCGAGGCCAGCTGCTCGACGTCTTGAGCAAGGAGGGACTCGAGCGCCTCGACGCCGTCGGTGTCGAGTTCGACCCGACCGTCCACGACGCCGTTGCGCACTCGGAGGGACCCGAAGCGGCAGGCGACGGGGCAGGCCACGTGGCAGGGGAGGTGCCCGGCGAAGAGCCCGGCGAGGACCGGGCGGCGCCGGCCGCCGATGCGGGCGGCGACTTCGCGACGGATGGTGCCGTCACCCACGTCGTGTCCGTGGACGAAGTGCTACGTGCGGGTTACCGCTGGCGCGGCCAGGTGCTGCGCCCCGCGATGGTCCGCGTCCGGGGCTGAGCCGTGCCTGCGCAGCGCGAGTGGTTCGAGAAGGACTACTACCAGGTGCTCGGTGTGCCGTCGACGGCCACCGACAAGGAGATCACGCGCGCGTACCGCAAACTCGCGAAGCAGTACCACCCCGACGCCAATCCCGGGAGCGAGGAGCGCTTCAAGGAGATCAGCGCCGCCTACGACGTGCTCGGCGACGCGACGCGACGCAAGGAGTACGACGAGGTCAGGCGGCTCGGTCCGATGGCCGGCGGCTTCGGCGGCGGCGGCTTCGGCGGCGGGGGTGGCGGCTTCGGCTCCCCCGGCGGGACGACCTTCAGGGTCGAGGACCTGGGGGACCTCGGCGACCTGTTCGGCGGCATCTTCGGCGGCCGGACGACCCGGCGCCGGGGGCGCGGGCCGCAACGTGGCGCCGACGTCGAGACGGAGCTGCACCTCTCCTTCGCCGATGCCGTGCACGGCGCCACGGCGTCGGTCAACGTGCCCGAGGACGTTCGGTGCCACACGTGCAACGGCTCGGGCGCCGCGCCGGGGACCTCGACGCACACCTGCCCGCGCTGCAACGGCAAGGGGACGCTCGACGACAACCAAGGGCTCTTCTCGTTGAGCACGATCTGCCCGACCTGCAACGGTCGCGGGAGGGTCGTGGACTCCCCGTGCCCCACGTGCCACGGGACGGGGACCGAGCGGCGCAACCGCGTCGTGAAGGTCCGGGTGCCCCCGGGCGTCGAGGACGGTCAGCGGATCCGCGTGAAGGGCCGCGGCGCGCCCGGGCAGGGCAGCGCACCGGCCGGCGATCTCTACGTGGTCGTCCGGGTGAGCGCCGACCGGCGCTTCGGCCGGCGCGGGCGCAACCTGACGGTCTCGGTGCCGGTGACCTTTCCGGAGGCCGCGCTGGGCACGACGGTCTCGGTGCCCACGCTCGACGGCCCCGTCACGGTCCGCGTCCCGCCAGGGACCGCGTCGGGAACCCACCTGCGAGTGAAGGGACGCGGCGTGCCCGCGGGCAGCGGCAAGAACGGCGCGAAGGCGGGAGACCTGCTCGTCCGGGTGGACGTCGTCGTGCCGAAGACCTTGACCGACGACCAGCGCTCGGCGCTCGAGCGGCTCGCGGAGACCCTCGCTCCCGCGCCCCGTGAGCCGGTGGAGGCGTGAGGATGCCCGCGCTGACCGGCAACGGGTCGTCGCGACGCCAGGGTGCCCCCGGCAGCGGCTCCGAGGAGGGGGCCATGGCGCGCGCGACAGCGACGCCGGTCTACGTGATCTCGGTCGCTGCCGAGCTCGCCGGAGTACACCCCCAGACGCTGCGGGTCTACGAGCGCAAGGGCCTGCTCGACCCCTCGAGGACGAGCGGCGGGTCGCGCCGCTTCTCCGAGCGCGACCTGGCGCGGCTCCGCCGGATCCAGGACCTCACGGCCGCGGGGCTCAACCTCGAGGGTGTGCGTCGTGTGCTCGAGCTCGAGAGCGAGGTCACGAGGCTCCACGCGGAGCTCGACCGTGTACGGGCGGAGGCGATCGAGACGATCGACCGCATCCACCGCCACTACCGACGCGATCTCGTCCCCTTCGACCCGTCGCCGGTCCCGTACATCCCCGCGAGGAAACGCGGGATCTGACCGGGAACGCCAGAAGAACCAAGAAGCAGCCAAGATCAAGATCTCAGCAAGAGGAAGCAACACCGCATGCCGATCGACCCCGAACGTTGGACCGTCAAGACGCGAGAGGCCTTTACCGCCGCGACCCAGCAGGCGACCGCAGCCCACCACGCCGAGGTGACGCCGGACCACGTGCTCGCCGCGGTGCTCGCCGACTCGGCCAGCATCGCCCGGCCGATCCTCGCCCGCCTCGGCGCGGACCCCGCTGTCGTCGCACGGGCCGTCGGTGAGCGGATGGCCAAGCTGCCGCGCGCGGTGGGCGGCTCGGAGCCGAGCATGGCGCGGGCGACGCGCGAGGGCTTCGAGCAGGCAGACGAGCTCCGCCGGGACATGGGAGACGACTACGTCTCGGTGGAGCATCTTCTCCTTGCGTGGGCCGAGGCGCTCGGAGTGACGCGCGACCAACTCCTTGCCGCGCTCCGCGAGGTTCGTGGCAGCCACCGGGTGACCTCGCCGACGCCCGAGGAGACGTTTCAGGCGCTCGAGCGGTACGGGCGTGACCTCACCGACCTGTCGCGTCAAGGGAAGCTC
>JAJZMN010000243.1 GCA_021850345.1 Actinomycetes bacterium
CGTCCCTCCGCGACCGCCCGCCGCCGTTCTTCGACCAGCCTGTACAGGCGGCGCTGTCAAACGTAGGTCATCACTCGGCCGCGCGTCGACGCCTTCGTGCGCGAAGCCCGCTGCGCGAAGCCCGCTCTGGCACCGATACGAGGCTTGGTCCCCTGCCCGGGGGCCGCTGCACGTAGGATCGCCGCCTGGTGGTGTCGACCGTTCGCACAGTCCCTGGCGTCTCGGTACGCGGCGGTCTCGATGGGACGATCAGCGTCGCGGTCGACAAGATCGGCGATCGCAGGGTCGTGATGGCGAGAACGTCGTCGGACCGTCGGCGAGGCGCGCTGGCGCGCGAGGACGGGGAGAGCCTGGTGCGAGCCGCCGATCTCGCGCTGCACCTGCGCGTCCCGTTGTGCTTGGAGCTGAGCTCGAGCGGCGCAGATATCGCTGTCGGCCTCGACGCGCTCCACGGCTGGGGCAATGCGGCCGCGGCCATCGCACGGTGCTCGGGGGTCGTCCCCGTCGTGACCGCGGCGGTAGGTCCCGTCGTCTCGGGTCCGGCGTTGCTCCTCGGCTTGAGCGATCTCGTCGTGTTGACGCCTGACGCTGTCGCCTTCGTGTCGGGCCCCTCCATGGTCGAGGCGTTCACCGGTGTTCGCCTCGGCCCGCGCGACCTCGGGGGACCGGGCGTCCATGCCACGACCAGCGGGCTGTGCGCACTCGAAGCCGACGATGCCGTCGACGCAATGGAGATGCTCATCGGCTACCTACCTGACCACACCGATGCCGAGCCACCGTTCGTGCCGACCGACGATCCTGTCTCGCGCCACACAGCGGGGCTGCATGACATCGTGCCGGTCCAAGAGCGAGCCTCGTACGACGTGCGTGATGTGGCGCGCAGCGTCATGGACGACGGCGAGCTGTGCGAGCTATGGGGTCGTTGGGCTCCCCAGCTCGTCACCGCCTTCGCTCGCCTCGGTGGTCACGCCGTCGGGGTGGTGGGGAACCAGCCGAAGTCGTTGGCCGGAACCCTCGACATCTCCGCGTCGCAGAAGGGCGCCCGGTTCGTCCGCCTGTGCGACGCGTTCAACCTTCCGATCATCACGCTGGTCGACACGCCGGGATTCCTGCCGGGAAAGGACCTCGAATGGCGCGGCATGATCCGCCACGGTGCAGAGCTCGCGTTCGCGTACGGCGAGGCAACGGTGCCGCGGCTGTGCGTCATCGTGCGCAAGGCGTTCGGTGGCGCCTACATCGTCATGGACTCCAAGGGACTGGGCAACGACTTGTGCTTCGCCTGGCCCCAGGCGCAGGTCGCGGTGATGGGCGCGTCAGGTGCGGTCCAGATCCTGCATCGCAGGGCGAGCGCGGATGAACGAGCGGCGCGTGAGGTCGAGTACCGCGAACGGTATCTCACTCCGTGGGAGGCCGCCGAGCGTGGGTTCGTCGACGCGGTCATCGATCCTGCCGAGACTCGGGCGAAGCTCGCCGCCGGACTGGATCTCTTGGTGACCAAACGCGAGGTGCTTCGAGGTCGCAAGCACGACGGTGGCCCCTTATAGGCTCTGTCATAGGCTTTGGCCTGCGACAACGAGCTGTGTGTGCGGCGGCCCCGAGCATCGTCACCGAACTGCAATGTCGGGCATATCTAATCCTCACCCCTCCTGGGCATGATGAGCTCTGTGAGCGCAACCACCCCTGATGCACCGCTTGTTTTCGAGTCGTGCCACAGCACGTGGATCTTCGATACCGAGCGGATGCGCTTCCGCCGGATCCTGAAGGGTCTGGATCTCGACGCCCGGCAGGCGTCGACGGCCTGGCGGCCGTACTACGGGCTCGAGCTCGATCCCGAGTCCGAGACCTTCGTCGTGCTGCTGAACGCGGAGGGTACTCGCCTGCTGCGCTCCTGGCGCCACGTCGAGCGATGCCCCCAGTGCGGGGGCGAAGCCACCGCGGAGCTCTCGATCGACGAGTTGCGCGCGGCCGCGCTGAGCTGAGCTGGGCTGCAGTCGGTAGAAGGCCGGGCGGCCAATGGCCGCCAGACGAAAGGTGCTCGAGCTGGCTGCCCCGACGTGGCATTCCCCGCCCAGCACACAGACGGCCGCCGTGAGGATCGCGGCGGCATGGGTCGGCACCGGCTCCGGGCTCGCTCGGCCACGACCCGCGCTCCTTGCGCCGGACACGGCCCGCGTCCTCGGCGGCGGTGCTGGTGCACTCGGGGCCCAGCTGTGCCGATACGTCTGACATCGACGATGCGACCATCCACCGACTCGGCCCAGTAGGCCTCGGAAGTGGTGGCTCGGCGCGCTCGGGCGACCGGCGCGTCGAGGCGCCGGGCCGTAAGCTGCGGACCGACCCAGCGAGTTCACTCACGTGCGGCCAACTGCCGCCACAGGACGCGGGAGCCACGACGGAGACTCGAGCCCCAGCGGAGGAGCCCGATCCCCGCGCTCGGACCCGCCGGGTCCCCGTCGCCCTCCGGCGGGTGTGGCCCCACGCCAAGCGAGCATGGCCGGTGGCTCGATGGTTCGTGGGGCTCGCCCTCCTCGCGGTGGCGGTCGACGTCCTCGCCGGCCACAAAGGGGAGCTCACAGGCATCGGCGCGGTGCTCGCAAAGCTCCGGTGGTGGTGGGTGCCGGTGGCGATGGCGGCCGAAGCCGCGTCGGAGCTCTCCTTCGTGCGCATGCAGGCACGGCTGCTTCGGGCCGGTGGACTGCGCGCGAAGCTGCGACCGCTCGCCGGGGTGACGCTGGCGGCGCAGGCGCTGAGCAATTCCGTGCCAGCCGGCCCCGCGGTTGCCGCGGTCTACGGGTTCCGCTGGTACCGGCGACTGGGCGCCGACGACACCCTCGCCGGTTGGGCGCTTGTCGGCACGACGGTCTTCGCGGCGTTGTCGTTGTCACTGCTGGCCGGTATCGGGCTGGTGCTGGCGGACGAGCAGGGCGCGTCGCTGGACCTCGTGCCAGCGGTCGTCGGCATCCTGGCGGTGACGGCAGCGCTCGGCGTGCTGTTCGTCTACGAACGCCCCCTCGCGCTCGTCGCCCGCCACCTCCTCGCGTTCTCCCACCGCCTCATCGGCCGGCCCCGCGGAGACCGCGAGGTGCACATCGTCGCCTTGCTCGAGCGGATCGCCGCCGTCCGGCTGCAATCGGCGCAGGCGTTCGACGTCTTGGTGTGGGCGTTCTCGAACTGGTTCTTCGACTGCGCATGCTTCGCGATCGCGTTCCTGGCGATCGGGAGCAACGTACCCTGGAAAGGCTTGCTCCTCGCGTACGGCGCAGGGCAGCTCGCGGCGAACCTGCCGATCACCCCAGGCGGCCTCGGGGCGGTCGAGGGCAGCATCACGATCGCCCTGTCGTACTTCGGTGGTGGCACGACCGCCGATATCGCGGCCGTCCTCGTCTACCGTCTGATCAGCTTCTGGCTCGTGCTCGGCGTCGGGTGGTCGTCGTGGGGTGGGCTGGCGCTCGGGGTGCGACGCGGGCGATGGCCGCGCAGCGCCCTGTCCGCGCCCGTCGAGCCGCAGGTCATCGCCGTCGAGACGGGCGCGGCCCTCGATCCGCCCTTGCCCCTGATGTCTCCTCCGATGCAGTCGGCCCCGAGGCCTGCTAGCAACGCAGGGGACGAAGGAGAGCGGCTCGCGCGATGAGACGGCGATGACCAGGCGAGGGACAGCGTGGAATGCCGGCACCGCATGCCGAGCGACGGTCGTGACCGGGGCAGCACGGCGCGGCGCGCGTCTCGGTGCGTGTGTGGTCGCAGTCGCGGTCGCGGCGGGGACGCTGGCGGGATGCGCGCCGGTACGCAGCGATCTCGGCACTGCCGACAGCAACTGCTTCGTGGACGTCGCGTCCGCGTTGCACGCGGTGCGCCACGAGGGCCGGCTCCACGGTGTCCGTCTGGTCGCTGTGGCCTCCCTCCGCCCGCACTCGGCCCTCCTGTACCGAACCGCGCGCGCTGCGTCCCACCACCCCTCGGAGGTCTGCCTGGTCGACTTCGAAGGAAGGTTCAGGGCCGCCCGTGTGATGGATGCGGCAGGCGATCGGTCAGGGCGCTACGCAGTCGTCGAGTTCGGCTATCCCGGAAGGCGACTGCTCGGCACGTTCCTCCTGCAGACGCCACCGTTCTCCTTCGGACATCCGCGCGCCTGACAGGCGCCGACCCCGCCGCGCGCCGGATCGGCCGACCCGGCGCGCGGCCGTGGGTCAGTCGCTGGGCGAGGAGGAGCCGCCGTCGGGGTCGTCGTCGGGCCGCGCGGCGTCTCCGAACGTGCGCGAGCGCCCCGGTGCGTCGGGCACGCGGGCGCGGTGGCGATCGCGGCGTTCCGCCCGCTCGAGCTCGCGCTCGACGTCGGCCCAAGTGAGCGGGTTCGGGTCGCCACCCTCCTCGGCAACGCGCTCGGAGCGGACCACGATCACGAACGCGACGCCCCACAGGACGAAGATCGTGCCGAGCTTCGCCACGAACCCCGACAGCTCCTGGTCCGCGAGAGGGGACAGAAAGAGGACCCGGCCGTGCGCGTAGACGGCATAGAGAGGGTGGCGGGCGAAGATCCAGACGATCGAGAGGAAGCTCGGCAGGATCGACTGGACGACGAGGTAGCCAGCCGTGGCGAGGGCGGACATCGAGCCCGTTCCGGGAACGGGGTGCAGGACAGGCAGCCACAGGACGCACCCTGCGAGGAGCAGGAGGCCGTCGAGGCCGCCGCGGGCGTACGCGGACGATGCCTGCGCGCTGACCACGGGGGCAGTGAGCGTGCCGACGGAGACCGCCGTCACGATGGCGGCAGCGGGCACCGGACGGCTGCAGACGCGCGCGACCGCGTCGAGGAGGGACGGGCGGGTCATCGCGGCGACGAGACCGACCGGCAGACCAGTGAAGAGCAGCGGCGGCACGGCGAGCAACAGGAGCAGCCGTTGGACCACGAGCGCGACGAGCAGCGAGTGCGCGGCAAGGTTCGCGAGCGGCCAGGTGAGCGCCACGAGGAGCACGCCCATCGCCCCGAGGAACGACCAGGCCTGTCGCTTGGACACCGCGAAGCGCGGCACACGGATGAGGACTGCGTACACGGCCGCGACGCCGAGCAGGCCGACCCACGCTGCGAGGTGCAGGGAGTAGGCGGGAAGGTGCACGGAGGCTCCGCTCAGATGCCCGCGCGGGCCCTACGCTTGCCGCCATGGCGACCCTCGACCGACTGGAGCGCCTCACCGACCTCGTGCTGCTGCTGCTGCACAGCACGGCGCCGCGGACCCTCGACGAGATCGCCCGCGTGGTGCCGGGCTACCCGTCCTCTCCGACTGCGCGTCGCCAGGCGTTCGAGCGCGACAAGCGGATCCTTCGGGACGAGGGCATCCCGGTCGTGACCGAGCCGATCGAGGGTCCCGATCAGTACGGGTACCGGATCGATCCCGACGCCTTCTACCTTCCCCACCTCGACCTCGAGCCGGACGAGCAGGCCGCCCTGCACCTCGCCGTCGCCGGCGTTCACTTCGGCGATCCTAGTGGCCGGGACGCGCTCGCCAAGCTGGGTGCGACCGGCGCGGCGGAGACCCGCCCGGTCGCCGCGCTCGCGCCGCCACCCGCGCTCGCCACGCTGTTCGACGCGGTGCGGACGCGCCGTGAGGTCCGCTTCGACTACCACGGCGAGCCACGCACGGTGGCGCCCGTGACGCTGCGCTTTCACGGCGGTCGTTGGTACCTCATGGGATGGGACAAGACACGAGCTGCTGCGCGCACCTTCCGCGTCGACCGGATCGGCGGCTCACCCCGCGTCGGGGCGCCGGACAGCGGTGCGCCACCGGCGCCGCTCGACCCCGAGGTGTTCGAGGCGCCGCTCGAGCCCTATCGGGAAGCCGGCGACGACGACGACTTCGTCCTCGTCCATGTCGATGCCGTGGAGGCGCCGCGTGTGATCACAGAGGTCGGTGAACGCGCGGTCATCGAGCGCGAGCGGGACGGCGGAGTCCTGCTGCGCCTGGGCATGACGAGCATTGGCGTGCTGCGGTCCTGGGTGCTCGGGATGCTCGACCACGCAGAGATCGTGGGGCCGCCGGCCGCGCGGGCAGACGTGGTGCGGTGGCTGCAAGCGACGGCAAGCGCGGCGCTCGAACCGCTGGGCACCGATCCCGGCACCAGCGACGTCGCAGTGGCCGACGCGGCCGCCGGCGCCCCTGCGGTCGACGAAACGGGGTCGCGGAGCGCCCAGGCGGTGCCCTCGGAAGCGACGAGGGCACGGGATCGGGGATCGAGCCCCACCAGCGTGCGGCTGCGGCGCCTGCTCGCGATCGTCTCGTGGCTCGCCGACGTGCGAGAGGCGTCGCTCGACGAGCTCAGCTCGCGCTTCGACATCGCCCCCGCAGAGGTCGTCACGGAGCTCGAGCTCGCTGCGTGCTGTGGGCTGCCGCCGTACTCGCCCGACACGCTGCTCGAGATCGTGGTGAGCGAGGATACCGTGCGGGCGTTCTTGCCCAAGGAGCTCGCCAGGCCACGCCGTCTCACGCCGCCAGAGGGCCTCGCGCTCGCTGCCGCGGCGCGCACGATCCTCGCGGTCCCCGGGGCTGACCGCACCGGCGCGCTGGCGCGAGCGCTCGCCAAGCTCGACACCGTGCTCGGTGATCGTCGCCAACTGGTGATCGACATCGATGCCCCCGCGCGCCTCGACGACGTCCGGCGAGTCGTCGAGACGAAGATGCAGGCCGAGATCGAATACCATTCGGCGTCGACCGACGAGGACACCGTGCGCGTCGTCGAGCCGATCGCCCTCGCCTCCCTCGACGGTCACTGGTACCTGGACGCGTACTGCCAACGCGCCGACGGGGTACGGCGCTTCCGCGTCGATCGCATCAGGGCGGTACGTCCTCTTGGTCGGCCGGCAGGCGCGCACGCCGACGGGCGGCTCGTCTCTGACCAAGCCTTCATCCCTGGCCCGAGCGCGGCACAGGTCACCGTTCGCCTGGGTCCGGCCGCGCGTTGGGCCGTCGACAGCGTTCCGGTGCTCTTCGAACGGGCGGGCCCCGGCGGCACCCTCGAGGTCACCTTGGCCGTCGGCGGCCGCGCGTGGCTCGAGCGCTTGATGCTCGAGCTCGGTCCCCACGCCGTGGTCCTCGCGCCGCCAGAGATGCGCGGGCTCGGCCCGCAGGCCGCCACGCGACTGCTTCGCCGCTATCTATCCCAGTCGAATGAGATATCATGAGAGGTAGTGAAAAGTAGCGGAAAGCTGTGCCATCGCCGAGGAAGTGTCACGTGCTTCGGATCTCCCATGTGACCGAGCGGACCGGCCGCTACTACCTCGCGGATCTCTCGCCCGGCAAGTGGCACGGCAGTGTCGCGGCAGGCCTCGGGCTCGACGGACGGGTCGAAGCCGGCGCGCTGCGCTCGGTGCTCTCGGGGGCGCATCCGCTCACGGGGCGTCAGCTCAGCACGCGCGCCACGACCGTGAGTGGATTCGACCTGACCTTCAGCGCGCCGAAGTCCGTGAGCGTGCTGTACGCGTTGGCGGACGCCGAGCACGCGGCTGCCGTGATGCACGCGCAACGAGCAGCAGTCGACGAGGCACTCACCTACGTCGACGCGCATGCGCTCTCGGTCAGGCGAGGCACCGGTGACGACCGCTCCATCGGGCGTGCCCGCGGCACGGTGGCCGCGCTGTTCGTTCACGATGTGAGCCGCGCCCTCGACCCGCACGTCCACACCCACGTCGTGGTGGCCAACTGCACCCACGGCGTCGACGGTCGCTGGAGCGCGCTCGACAGTCGCGGGCTGTACGTGCACGGCCGTGCGGCCGGCGCGCTCTACGACGCGGCGCTGCGCCACGAGCTCACCACGAGGATCGGGGTCTCGTGGGACCGCCGTCGGTCCGGCGCCTATGAGATGAGCGTGGTGGACCCGGTCCTCATCGGTGCCCTCTCCTCGCGCCGTGCCGAGATCCGGAGCCACCTCCACGACCACGCGACGTCGGGCGGGAGCTGGGCGACGCCCTCTCGACGAGCCCGCGCGGTGGCGTGGGCGGTGACGCGGGATCCAAAGGCAGCGGTGCCGACACTCGAAGCGCTGCGCGTCCGGTGGCAGCGACTCGCGCGCGATGCCGGTTGGTCCGGCGAGCTCGCGCGATCGATCGAACGGCCGAACCTGCGCGCCGCGGCCCGAACGAGCACCAGAATCGACGAGCGCACCTTCTGCGCGTCGCTCGAAGCCTCGCGCAATGCTTCGCGGAGGGCAGCAGCGACCACCACCGTGACGCGCCGTGACGTCATCGCCGCGTGGGCGCATGCCCTCGAGACGGGGGCGCCGACGTGCGTCGTCGGCACCTGTGTGGACGCGTTGCACGCGTGGGACGATCACGTCGGCGTCGCTGAGGTGCGCCATCCGCGCGACGCGGTCGTTCCCCCGCCGCACGTGCTCCAAGCACTCGGTCCTCGACCCTCGATGCCCGACGCGCTCGTGCGGTGGCTGCGTGGTGCCGGCGCGATCGAGCAGTACCGCGATCGATGGGATGTCGGCGGCGCTCCTGAGCCGCTCGGCGTGCAAGGGACCAGTCCGGACCTCGCGGCGCTGCCGGTACGACGGCTCGCCGAGCACGTCGCGCTCACTCGCGACCTTGCGGAGATCCGCAGAAGACTCGGCCACGAGATCGGGCCCGACGTCGGACGAGCCCCGCTCGCGCTCGAACGGTCGCTCGGCCGAGGCTGACTGCGAGCATCACCCGCGTTCCAAGCCACGTGCACCTGATCCTCTCGAGGGAGCGCGGTCGATCCCCTCGTGACCGGCGACCGTGTCGCGCCACGGTCCTGGGCGGTGATCGGCGAGGAGCTGCACCCAGCCGACGCGGTTGCGAGCATCGACGACGAGCGCCCATCCCGGGGTGCCACGTGCTACGACATCGACGGGAAGCCGGCGACGGAGCGCGGCCGAATCGGACATGGAGACTTGATGCCCGCCTCGCCCCGACGAGCGGGCGACAGTCCGGGTCACGAGCTCGTGCTCGCCGCCGATCGTGGAGAGCGCTTCGAGCGTCGGAACGTCCGCGATGCCGCCGAGCACCACGGACGTCCCGAAGATCGATAGGAACGCCTCGGCCTCGGGGCCCCAGCGGGCTCGCGCCTGCGAAAGGTCCTGGAGGCATGCAAGCGTGAGGAGCCCCTGCCCGGGCCCCTCGGTCACGAGGGTGGGAAGGTCGGGGAGCGGCGCGATGTTCGCGACCTCATCGAGGGCGAGCAGCACTGGAGGACCGTGGGGATCCATCCGTGCGCGTCGGTACGCGCCGTCGCGCACCTGGGTGACGATCCCCACCACGAGGGGCGCAAGCAACTGCTGGTGAGTGCCCGGTGCGCAGATGTACAGCGTGTGCCGCCCGGCGCAGAAGGCGTCGACGTCGAGGTACGGGGGCTCGGTGGACGCGAGGGCGCGCTCGGTGCGGTACGCGCCGATGACGCCGGAGGCGGTCGACCAGATGCCCGACTGCTCACGCGGATCGGTCGAGAGGATGCCGGCGAGCACGTCCGTCGGCATCGCGACATCGCCGTAGTGTGCTTCGAGAACATCGAGCGCCTGCGAACCGTCATGGCGGTCGACCCAGTGGACGACCGTGCGCATCGACTCCTTCGATAGCGCAGCGGCGTGCAGCAGGGGTCCAAGCAGCGACGCGGCACGCTCTGCCCAATGGCCGTCGTGGCCCGCGCCGATCGTGCCGAACCGCTGCCCGCGCGCGGCGCGGACCATCGAGTCCGCGACGCCGACCGCGTCGTCCCAATCGCGCGCCGCGACGACAGGAGACCACCCGACACGATGGACGCCCGGTGCCGGATCGACGGTCCCGCTCGGGTCGTACAGCGCGCACCATCCGAGGTCGCGACGCCCCGCCGCCGTTCGGCGGAGGACGTCTGTCTTCGTCGACGTCGAAAGCACGGCGCCCTCGGCGGCGAGCACGTTCGGCACGACCAGCGACGAGGTCTTGCCCGAGCGCGATGGTCCAAGCACGAGGGTCGCTTGCTCCCTGCCGGCCCAGGTCAGGCCGCTCACCCCCATGCCGAGGCAGATGCCGCGGCACGGGAGGGGTGCGGCAGCTCTTGTCAGCCTGTGCGTTGGTGACACGTCTCGTGGGGTCATGGCCCGGAGTGCCGATGGGTCCTCGGCGCGCACCGCGCTTGGTCGGCCTGATGACGACGTCGGCTGCGTCGCGTATTGAACAGCGGCGTCGCACGAATCCTCGGCGCGTGGGCGCGCGCGTGCACCGGCTGCCACGGGTGGCGCGCCCTTCGTGCGCCGCGTCGCAAGCGGGCGCATGAGCAAGCGTGAAGCGGTCGGCACGGGGTCGAGTTCACACGGGCAAGGGGCTGCACCGAGGCGCGCGCGGTACCGTTCGACGCGCGCGAGACGAGTGGCGACACGCATCGCGAAGGTCACAGACGCGCGCGACGGTGACAATGCTTGACCTGCGCACCGAAAGAAACGGAGAATGGATGTAACCGGACGCGCGACGGTGGACTATCCGCACTCACGCAAGGCGACCGATGCTGTGCGAGATGCTCGACGGGCATTCACAGAGAACGGTCGTCCTGCACTGTGCGGGTGTGACGCCAACGGCGAATCGGCAAGAACAAGAAAATGGCGTGACGCGTGGCCGGGAAGGAGCGGCGACGCATCATGATCCGTCATGACAACCAAGCAATCGGTGCAGCGATGCGGAAGCTGGTCGCGATCGGCGATGGGTTTCGCGGGCTCCACCTCGAGTCGATGTGACCTGAATAGGGAGGTGCACCTGTGGCGATTGCCGCAACGAAGAGAGCGCCAGCCAGAAAGGCTGCGAAGCGCACTGCTGCCACCAAGGCGGTGAAGCGGACGACCAAGAAGGCGGCCGGCGCAAGGAAGACTGCCGTACGCAAGACCACGGCACGAAAGGCGACGGCAAAGAGGGCGACCGCGCGCAAGGCGACCGCCAAGAAGGCGACCGCCAAGAAGACGACTGCGAAGCGCACCGTCGCCAAGCGGGTGGCAGCG
>JAJZMN010000256.1 GCA_021850345.1 Actinomycetes bacterium
CGGTGACGAGCTCCACGTCGCGCGCTTCGAGCATGCCCCCGAGCCTGCGGGCGCTCACCGGCTTGGTGAAGGCGGCATCGAGCGGGGTGACGTAGGAGATCTGCACCTTGTCGCGAATGCCTCTCTCGTGGAAGTACCAGTCGGCGAGGAAGCAGAACTCGAGTGGTGCGACGGGGCACTTGATCGGGAGGTCGACGACGTTGACCACCATCTTGCCCCCGTCGAAGGTGGCGAGCGCACCCTCGAGCGCGCCGGCACCCTCGGGTGTGTAGAAGGTGAACACCTTCTCCATCCACCCGGGACCCGTCATGCCGTCGGTCTGGTCGGGCTGGACGACCGCCCCGGTGGCGACGACGAGGACGTCGTACTCCAGTTCGCGACCGCTTGCGAGACGGACCCGATCAGCCGCGATGTCGACGTGGTCGATGGCGCTCAGCTCGTAGGAGATGCCTCGGTGCAGCTGGCGTTCGCGGGACCGCACGATGTCCTCGGGGTGGGTGAGCCCGAAGGGGACGAAGAGGAGGCCTGGCTGGTAGACGTGCCGGTCGTCTTGGTCGACCACGGTGATCTCCGCTTCGGAGCGGGTGTACACGCGCCGGAGGCGGTTCGCTGCGAGCGTCCCGCCGGTTCCTCCGCCCAGGATGACGATACGCGTGGCCATGTCGTCATCCTAGGAGGGTGCGGTCGCCCCGACTAGGGCCGAAGGTCCCAACCGTCCGCGCATCACAGCGGACGGCGGTGATATCGGGATCGGAGGAGGTGACCACCTGGGGACCGGCTGGCCGAGGGTGCGGTCGCCCCCGCCCTCCCACCTGCTCACGCACCAGGCACCGGTTCGGGCGTGCACCGCCGTGCGGGCATGCACCGCCGTGCCTTCGACCACACGTCGTACAGGTAGCCCGCCGTGGGCCCTCAGAGCTGGCGCGTCTGGGACCAGCAGTGCACGCAGCGCCGGGGGGACCACCGGTTGGCCGGCTGGGCGGACCATGCGAGCACGCCGTGCGACGGCGGCCAGCTGTCGTTCTGGCGGCGACCGAGCACCACCGGGTACACGCGCTCTGCGCCGCTGGCCATGAGGGCGGCGACCGACGCATGGAGGTGGGCACCGGTGGTGTAGGTGTCGTCGAAGAGCAGCACCCGGCGTCCGCCGACACGGGCGGCGTCGGCCACGTAGGCGTCGGCTTCGGCGAGATTGCGCTCCACCTTGCCAGGCCCCGGGGCGAGCAGCGCCTCTACGCGCGAAGCGAGGAGGTCGGTCATCTTCAAGGTGGCTGCCAGGGGGTTGCTGCCCGCCGGCCGGCGGCTCGACGGCACTACCGTCACGACGTCGAACCCGTGTGGCGCGACGCAGTCGAGGTGGTAGGTGAGGAACACCTCGACCAGGCCCGCGAGGCGCAGGCGCTGTGTCGCTGCCAGCTGTCGGTGGTCGCTCTTGTACTGGACGAGCGCCGCGTAGATCTGCGATCCGTCGGTCGCCAGGGAGATCGGCGTGACCGGGTACAGCGGGCCGAGCACTGCGGTGATGGCGCGGCAGCTCTGACAGAGGGTGGCCGACGCGCCGGCAAGCGCACCGCAGCAGGTTCGACAGACCCCCGGTCCCGGCGGCTTGACGGCCATGCACGCCTCGAGGAGCGCGCCGGCGGCAGTGCCGGAGCTAGCCAAGGACGAGCTGCGCCGGAGGGGCGGTCACGGTCGAGGCGGCCAGGTGCGTGAGCACGTCGTCGCTGTCGCGCACCACGACCGCACCGGGCCGCTCGGCGTAGCTGCGGGCCCAGGGCTCGGCGGTGACGAGCGACTCGAGGAGGAAGAGCTGCTTCCCGTGCTCGAGGCACTTGCGGGCCTGCTGGCGGGCGCCGGAGGTCTCGCCGGCCTCGATGACGACCGTGCCGGCGGCGAGGCCCGACGTGGTGACGTTTCGCAGGGGGAACGTCGCAGGGGTGGGGGGCGCCTGTGGCCAGAACTGGGAGACCACCGCGCCACCAGATGCCACGATCCGGTGCGCGAGGTCCGTGTTCTGTGCCGGGTAGATCGGCGCGGCGATGCCGTGACCGAGCACGGCGACGGTTCGCCCGCCGGCGTCGACGGCGCCTCGGTGGGCGGCGGTGTCGATCCCCGTCGCGAGGCCCGACACCACGGTCGTCCCGGCGGCTGCCAGCCCTCGAGCCAGCCGGGCAGCCTGGTCGGCTCCACCTGGCGACGGGCGGCGTGTGCCGACCACGGCGACAGCCTGCCGCTGGCAGAGCGCCAGATCTCCTCGTACGAACAGCGCCGGGGTGCGATCCGAGGTCCGGCGGAGGGTGGTCGGGTAGGCCTCGTCGAGGACGGTGACCAGCTCGACGTCAGGGTGCTCGGCCGCCAGGCGGTCGAGCATGGCGCCGACTTGCTCCAGGTGGTCTGCGGTGGCGTGCCGGCGCAGCGAGCCGGCCAGCGTGGTGTCCACCGGCTCGAAGCCCGACAGGCGGTCGTCGAGCACACGCAGCGCACTGCCAGCCCCCTCGACCAACCTGGCCACCCGGTGCCGGGCGACCCCGAGCTCGTCTGCTGCCTGCACCAGGACGAGAAGCGCCACGTGCTCTGAAGATGCCACCGCCTGTCCCCTCGTAGCGAGCACCTGCTGCGATCGTAGTGCGGCGGTGCGGCTGGTGCGACGGGGTCTGCGGTGCGCTGCGACGTCGACGGCGGCGACGGTGCAGGTGGTGCGTGCTCGGCCAAGGCAGAGCACGCCGGGCGCCTCGACGTGGGGGGCTCCGGCACCGTGCCAGCAGCGTCCGGTGCACCACCCGGTGCAGGGGCAGGGCGACGAGGTCAGCCAGAGCCAGCTAGGCCCGCCGGGCAGGCAGATGGCCGGCGGGCAGGAGGCGTCGGAAGACCGCTGCCACCTCCAGGCCGATCAGCTCCGGAGCCACCAGCTGCTCGTGGCGGAGGCGCCGGCACGCCTCGTCCCCGGCGGCACCGTCGTCTCCGAGCGCAGGCGCCAGCACGCTGGCATCAACGACGATCACGGTCGTCGCGCAGCGCCGCCACTGCCTCGGAGAACGGGACCGACCCACCAGCCCGGCCGCCGACCCGTCGTCGAGAGGTCGAACGTGGCCTCAAAGGCCCGGTGCGGCCGTCTTGACGCCAAATTCCGCCAGCAGCTCGAGCGGAGGAGGTGGGATTCGAACCCACGGTGGCCTTGCGACCACAACGGTTTTCGAGACCGTCCGATTCGTCCACTCTCGCACTCCTCCCAGTCGGTACGATGGCCGCTCGTGGATCCCGATCACCGACCCGTACCCCCAGGGTACACCGGGGCCCGGCGAGCGCCGACTGCGCCGACGGCGGGAGCCCCGCACGGTCCGGCCGTGGCACCACACCACAGAGCAGATCCCTGGAGCACGGTGGGCAAAGCCGAGATCGCGCGTCGCCATGGGCACTCGGTCGCGGGCATGGAGCAGGTCTACGCGAGCTCGATGACCGACCCTATCGCACGGGGCAACGCGGCCCCAGGCCGGCTGCTGCCGGCGTAGCGGCACGCACGGCTCCTCCTCCGGCACCAACACCTCCAGCAGTAGCACCAGCGAGCCGAACGCGAACAGCGTCTCGTCGGGGCCGGTTGGCGGTTCGCGCGGGTCGGTGATCTCTTCGGCCAGCCGAGCCAGCAGGTCGTCCTCGGCGGGCCACTACTCCGAGGCGCGGCCACTGCCGGCAGTGAGGAGCGCTCGGAGGCGGGTGCGGACCACCTCGGTGAGCGCTTCGGGCGTGTCCTCGGGTACTGAGAGCGGCCAAGAGGGCCTCAGCGGTGTCGGTGGCGGCCCTCCGGGCTGCCTGGGGAGGCAAGTGCCAGCTGGCCGCTTCGGCGACGATGTCGTCGAGTGGTGGTCACCAGAACCTGCGGTCACTCCAGCGGTATGCCCGGCCGGGTACTGCGATCGTGGGCTGCGGTTGTGGCGAGCTCAGCTCGAGTTGTCGTGCGCTTCGTGGGAGCCGCTCGCCCAGCGTGCTCGGTCGGGAGTGGTGGGCACCGCCGCTCCCAGTGGTTGACAAACCGGTGGATTGGTGATTCATTTACTACACGTAGTTTACGACAGTCTTGGTTGTGGAGGACGTCTGATGAAGAAGCTGATCGCACGGACGGTGCGCGTGTCGCCCCACCTCGGCCTGCGTCGTCCAGCGAGGCTCATGGCCGCGAGCTTGGCGGCTGTCGGGGGCCTCCTTCTCGCCGCGTGCGGGTCGTCTTCGACACCGACCTCGAGCGGGTCGAGCAGCTCGAGCCAGCCGTACGTGATCGGCGAGATCGAGGACCTCACCGCTGGCCTCACCTTCCTCGATGTCCCTTGGCACCAGGGCCTCGTCGCTGCCGTCGACGGAGTGAACGCGCGCGGCGGGGTCGGCGGGCACAAGATCCACCTGATCACGCTCGACAGCGCGGGCAGCGCGACGACGGCGGTGACCGACTTCCACGAGCTCGTCTCGGTCGACCACGTCGTCACGGTCGTCGGGCTCGGCGACAGTATCGTCGACGCGGCGCTGCTACCGCTCGCTACGGCGGCCCACATCCCCCTAGTGGCCGTCGCGCCTCCCTCGAGCGAGGTGTTCCCCGCGGATCCCTACATGTACGAGTACAGCCCATCGACCACCGCCGAGGCTGACGTCCAGCTCGCCTACCTGCACTCCCTCGCTGGAGCGAGCAGCCACGGCCGCGTGGCGGTCTTCGGGTACGACACCCCACAGGGCCAGGGCTTCGGCGCCGCGGTGGCAGCGGACGCGGCCAAGTTCGGCTTCAGCGTCGCGGGTGACTTCCTCGTGTCGCCGACGGCGACCGACTACAGCACGCAGGCGGCGCAGATAGCGCACTCCCACGCGACTGCCATCGTCTCGGCGGTCGCCGGCCCGAGCATCGCCACCTTGATGAAGGACCTGAAGGCCGTCGGCGTCGCACCGACCACGCCGATCACCGCCTTCGCGGGCGTCGCCGTGCCGTCGGCGCCGTGGCGCTCGTTCGCCGTGGTGGCCGACTATCGCACCTCGGGCAACGAGGCGGGCGTGGTGACCTACCGCAAGGACGTCGCCGCCGCAGGCTACGACCCTTCGTCACCCACGGTCGTCGAGGGCTACGCGGGCGGCCTCCTCGTCTCCCAGGCGCTCCAGCGCTGCGGCTATCCCTGCGCGCCGAGTGGGCTCCAGAAGGCGCTCGACGCCACCAACACCGACCTCTCGGGCCTCGCCTTTGGCCCCATCGTGTGGTCGGCGAAGTTCCACGCGGGCCCGACGGTGTTCTCGTCGCTCGTCTACACGTCGAGTGGCGCGCCCGGCAGCTACTCCAAGCCGGTCACCGTCTACGGCCCCGGTAGCTACTGAGCACTCGGCAGGACGTCGAGCAGGCAGGCCATGAGCGGCGCGGAGCTCGTCGACGTCCTCGGTAGCGCGATCCAGCTCACGGCGATCTACGGGGTCGTCAACATCGGCTTCGTCTACCTGTACAGGACCACCGGGGTCATCAACTTCGCCCAGGGCCAGATGCTGATGCTGGCAGCGTTCGTCCTGACAGCGCTGCAGCCGCTCACAGGCGTCGCGGGCGGCATCGTGCTCACCCTGGGTGCGATGCTGCTTGCTGGCCTGGTCGTCTACTACGGGTTCGCTCGGCTGCTCGGCGGCAAGACCGAGCTGACCAAGGTCGCCTTGACGTTCCTCCTCGCTCTGGGGCTCACGCAGGCGGCGGGCATCGTCTGGGGGTCGGGCATGCGCAGCGTGACGATCCCCACCGGCGGCTATCTGCGCCTTGCCGGCGGTCTCGTGCCGTGGGCGAGCGTCGTCAGTCTGGCAGGCGCCGCCGCGCTCGCGTTCGTGCTCGAACGGCTGCTCCGGAGCACGTATCTCGGTGTGCAGATGCGGGCGATCGCCGAGGACGAGAGCCTCGCCGCCTATCGCGGGATGCGGCGCAGCGCCCTGCAGGCGACCGCGTGGGCGGTCGCATTCCTCTGCGCGACGCTCGCCGCGGTCGTCTACGTCGAGCGCGCCCCGGTGGTGCTCAGCATGTCCGCCGTGGGCCTGAGCGCGTTCCCGGCGGCGGTCATCGGCGGGATGGACAACGTCGGAGGTGCCTTCGTCGGCGCCGTCGTCGTGGCGCTCGCCGAGTCGTTCACCGCCGTGTTCCTCGGCGGCGCCGTGGCGAACGCGCTCTCGTACGCGCTGATGCTCGCTGTCCTCGTCGTGCTCCCCTACGGCCTCCTCGGCCGGCGACCGAGCGTGAGGCTCTAGGAGATGCCGCCGCGCCCCGCGGCGTCACCGGCCACGGCCCCGTGGCGCGTCGCGCTCGCGCCCGACGGGCACGCGCGCCTGGCCTTCCCCGTCGGGTTCGCCCTCGTCCTGCTGCTCGCCGTCTGGGCCAGCGGCTCGTCGTTCCTCGTCACCCTCGTCACGACCGTCGCGATCGAGTCCGTCGCGGCGATGTCGCTCACGGTTCTCGTCGGATGGGCCGGGCAGGCCGCGGTCATGACGGCCGCCCTCCTCCTCCTCGGCGGATACGCGGCCTACGTCGTGCCTGCGGGTTTCCCGGGCTCACTCCCTCTCGACGTGCTGCTCGCCCTCGGGGCAGGAGCGGTGCTCGGCGTTCTCTCCGGCCTGCCGTCGCGCCGTATGACCGGCATGTACCTGCTCCTCGGCACTCTCGCCGTCCAGTTCGCCTTCACCAACGTCGCCAACGTCGTCCAGAGCCACCAGAACGCCACGGCCGGGTACGCGCCCGCGCCCCCCGACCTCTTCGGGCTCCACGTCGTGAGCCAGACCGCCTGGCTGTTCGTGAGCGGCGCGGCGGCGGTGCTCACCTACGGCTTCTACCGCTACCTGTCCGGCACGCGCCTCGGCCGGAACCTGCGGCTGATCAGCAGCAACCGGAGCGCGGCCGACATCAGCGGCATCCGCTCTTACCGCTCACTCGTAGTGATCTTCGCCATCACCTCGGCGATCACGGCCGCGGCCGGCGCCCTCCTCGCCGACAACACGGGCAACGTCTCCTACGACGGTTTCGGGGTGCTCGTGTCGGTCTCGTACTTCGTGATGATCGTGATCGGCGGGCTCGGCTCGCTCGGCGGCGCGGTCTTCGGCACTGCGTTCGTGGTCGGCGTGCCTGCCGCGCTCAACCTTGCGTTCAGCCAGGCGAGCCCGGGAAGCGCGCAGCACCTCGCCTACGGTGAGGTGCTGGTCTACGTGGTCGTGAGCGCGGTGATCCTTCTCGGCGTTCCCGGCGGCGCCGGCGGGATGTGGCGCTCGCTCGCTCGCGTGCTGTCGCCGTCGCGGGTGCCTGGCACGAGCGCTGCGCGCCCTGCCGGGCCCGCGCGGACGGTGCCGGCCGGTTCCCGGCGAGCCGCGGCCGGCGGCGTGGCTGCTTCGAGCACGGCGCTCCTCTCGGTGGAGGATGTCTCCGTCCGCTACGGCGCGGGCGAGCCGGCAGTCGAGCAGGCGCGTTTCGAGATCGAGAAAGGCGAGTGCATGGCAGTTCTCGGGCGCAACGGCGCCGGGAAGACGAGCCTGCTCTACGCGATCGCGGGCTTCCCGCCTGGAAGTGGTGGGCGGGTGTCGGCCGGCGAGGTCTGGCTCCGCGGCCGGTCGGGGCGGGTATCGCTCGCGGGCATGCCGTGCGAGGCGCGCGCCCGCGCTGGCGCCTCGCTCGTCCCGGCGGAGGACAAGGTCTTCCCGAGCCTCACGGTGCTCGAGCAGCTGCACCACGCCGCCGGGCGGCGGCACGGGCGCTCGTCGAGATCTACGCTGGACGCTGCCTTCGAGCTCTTCCCCGACCTCGAGGGCGTTCTCGACCGGCGTGCGGGCGTACTGAGCGGCGGCCAGCGCCAGCAGCTCGCGCTCGCGTGCGCGCTGCTGCCCGAGCCCGATCTCCTCCTCGTCGACGAGCTGTCCCTCGGCCTCTCCCCGGTTGCCATCGACCGGCTCGTGACGCGCCTGGCCGAGCTGCGCGGCGCCCGCCCCCTGACGATGCTCGTCGTCGAGCAGAACCTCGGCGTCGCGCGACGCCTCGCGGACCGGCTCCTGCTCATGGACCGCGGGCGGATCGTCGGCGAGGGCGACGCCAGCTCCAGCGAATGGGCGCAGGTCGTCGAGGGAAGCTACCTCGGCACCGGCCGCGCCGGGACAGCCGCCGACCCGGTGCAGACCTCGCCTCCCGGCGACGAGCGCCCCACTGGCACGGGAGCCGGGCGATGGTGAGCGCGGTCGACCTCTCGCAGGTGAGCGTGCAACTCGGCAGCGTGCGAGCGCTCGACGGGGTCTCGGTCACGTTCGAGGAGGGGATCCGAGCCGGGGTCGTCGGGCCGAACGGCGCCGGCAAGACGACGCTTGCCAACGTCGTCTGCGGCTACTACCACCCGATCACCGGACGGATCGCCATCCACGGCACCGACGTCACCCGGTTGGCACCGGCCCGCATCGCGCAGCTCGGGGTCGGCCGCAGCTTGCAGTCCGTCGGGCGCGTGCAGGGCATCACGGCGCTGCAGTTCCTCACGCTCGGCCTCGAGACGCGCTGGCCCGTCGGCCTCGCTCACACGGTGCTCGGCACGCCAGCTGGTCGGCGCACCGAGCGGTGGGCGCGCGCGACCGCGACCTCGCTGCTCGAAGAGATGGACCTCGCGCGCTACGGCCCGGTCCCGCTCGAGGACTGCCCGTACGGCGTGCGGAAGTACGTCGACGTCCTGCGCACCCTGGTCGGGCGCGCCCGCGTCGTCCTCCTCGACGAGCCCACCTCGGGGCTGTCCGACGAAGAGCGCTCGGAGATGCACTACCTCCTCGCCCGGTGGACCAGCGAGTCGCCGACGACCTTGCTCTTGATCGACCACGACGTGGGCTTCGTGCGCGGACTGTGCTCGCGAAGCGTGGCGCTCGACGCGGGGAAGCTGGTCGCGGCGGGTCCGACGGACGAGGTCCTCGCGGACCCGCGCGTGATCCGCTCCTTCACCGGCTAATCCGGCCAGGAGACCGCTCGCGGCCACCCACGGCACCTACTTCGGCAGCCGGATCCCGGCGAAGCTCGCTCCCGGGCCAGCAGCGGAGCTCTGCCTCGGCTGCCGGAGCGCGTGCAGCGCGCCGGGCGCACCCGCTTCATAGCGCAGCGCTGCCGCGTGGGGTCCTGTTCCCGTTCACGATTGGGCTGGCGGCGCAGTCAGCGCCCGTAGTGGTAGCGCCATCCAGCGAACCGGATCGCGTCCTCGCCGATCTTGTGGGCTCGGTGTCGCCGCGAGAGCTCGGTTTGCGAGATGGTAGCACGCACAGATATGATCATCAAATGATGCTGGTGTTCGTGCATCAGGAGGTGGTCCATGCGGACGACGCTGGTTCTCGATGACGATCTCATGACCGAGGCGCAGCGGCTCACCGGCACAGCTGAGAAGACCGCTCTCATCCGTGAGGCGCTACGCGCCCTCATCGAGCGGGAGAGCGCCCGGCGGCTCGCCCTTCTGGGCGGAAGCGAGCCCGGACTGACCGAGGTGTCCAGGCGCAGAGGCACGCCTGGATGATCCTGGTCGACACGTCGATCTGGGTCAATCACCTCCGGACGGGTGACTCCGTCCTCGCCCGGCTGCTCGAGCACGGGCTGGTCCTGGGCCATCCCTGGGTGACAGGGGAGCTGGCGCTGGGCAATCTCTCGGGACGAGAGCGGGTTCTCGGGCTCTTGGCTGGGCTGCCTCGAGCTGAGGTGGCCTCTGCAGCGGAGACCCTCGGCTTCATCGACGCGCAGCAGCTCTACGGGCTGGGGATCGGCTACGTCGACGCCCAGCTCCTTGCCGCAACGCGGCTCACCGCTCACACTCGGCTCTGGACTGCCGACAGGCGGCTCGGCGCCGTGGCACGCCACCTCGACATGCTCGCCGAGCCAGGCGGTCCGTGAGGGGTCGCCGGCCCCTGTGCCGTACTCCAGGGTCGAGCTCGTGGCGTTGCGGGCCATGGCGAACGGCGCATGGACGACGACCGCGATGTCGCCGACGCCTCGAAGCTCGCCCTCGCCGACGCCCCCGCGTCCCGCGTGGTCCCCGGCTTCGAGCTCTCTGGCGCGCTGAGCGTCTCGTGCTTCGCGGTGGCCGAGGAGATCGAGGCCAGATCGTCGTGCGCTGCACGCGATGGTCCTGGTACTACGAGGTGAGCCGGGTCAGTGACCTCCATGCGCTTCGGCGAGAGCTCGCTGCCACCGACGTCTTCGGCGGCGACGGCCCACTCCGGGTTGCATCTGAGGTGCAATGCGGGTACATTGGCAGGCATGAGCACGAAGACCATCGGTTTCGCCGTCAGCGAAGAGGACGAGCCTCGCTTGGAACGGCTCACCCGGCGGTTCGGGCATGGGAACCGGTCAGCTTTCCTGCGAGAAGCGATGCACCAGATGGAGGTGGTCGACCGCGCCGGCCGACTCGCAGAGCTGCAGGCTTACGGCGTCGAACGCTCTGCCGCAGCGGGACTGACCCACGAGGATGCCGTGGAGGTCGTGCGGCGTGCCTTGAGCAGGCGGTGAGCCAGCCCGTCACCGTCGACGTGAACGTGCTGGTCAGCGCGGTTGTCGGAGGCAACGACGACTTCCGGTCTTGGCCGTCACCTCCGCCCGTACGGGGCAACCTGGCCGCCAACGTGGTCGGCATCCTCAATGACGCCCGTGAGCTCGGGTTGTTCGTCAGCGAGCACATCCTCACCAACGTCGTACGAGTCCTCGTCGGAGCTCCGCCCGACGGGTACGGCTGGGAAGTGCAGCGGGCAGAGGACTACATCGCGGTCCTCGCCGAGATCGCGGTCGCCTCGGGTGGAGGGGTGGTCGAGCCACGGATCACGGTGACCGACTGCCCGGACCACGAGGACAACCGCATTCTCGAGTGCGCTGCAGCCAGCGGATCAGTGCTGATCACGAGCGACGACCACGACCTGTTGTCGATGTCTCCGTGGCGAGGCACGCCGGTG
>JAJZMN010000159.1 GCA_021850345.1 Actinomycetes bacterium
GGGGGGCTCGACCGCGTGCTCGACGCTGCTGGGAGCTTCGCGGCACCGTTCCTCGGCCGCTGGCTCGGTCCCGACGACGCGGCGCGCGCTGCGGAGTGGGCGGCGCGCATCGTGGTCTCGTATCTCTTGTGCCCGCGCGAGGGGATGGACATCGCGGACCCGATCGCCGTCCGCGATCTCGTCGCGACGTTCGTGGTCCCGGGGATCCAGGCACTCGCCATGCGCGAGGCGCAGGGCGGCACCGCTGCGCGATGACGAAGGGAGCAACGGCGATGGACCACCCCGACGCGATTCGGACCAACGAGGACCTCATCGGCCGCCGCGACGTGGACGACCTCGCCGCGGTCTTCGCGACCGTCGGCCATGACGACCCAGAGGGACACCACGCCGTCGGGGACCCGTGCCCTGCGGAATTCACCTGGGACTACGAGAAGGGCGCCAAGCCACGGCTCGACCGACTCTACGAAAAGGCGAAGACGGCGCAGTGGAACGCCCGCACCGACCTGCCATGGGGGACGGAGGTGGACCAGGAGCGGGTCGTGATGATGAACCAGAGTGCGAATCCCGGGTCACTTCGCTGGTCACCTCAGGACATCGCCGGCACCGCTCTCGAGAGCTGGGGCGACAAGGAGTGGCTCCGACTGGGCGTCGAGAACCAGAACTGGATGCTCTCGCAATTCATGCACGGTGAGCAGGGTGCGCTCCTGTGCACGGCCAAGATCGTCGAGACGGTGCCGTGGATCGACGCCAAGTACTACGCGGCGACCCAGGTAATGGACGAAGCCCGTCACGTCGAGGTCTTCTCCCGGTACCTCGACGAGAAGCTCTCGGGCCACTACCCCATCAACGCACACCTCGGGCTGCTCCTCGACGACATCATCGGCGACCGTCGCTGGGACATGACCTACCTCGGCATGCAGATCATGGTGGAAGGGCTCGCGCTCGCCGCGTTCGGCTTCATCCATGCGATCACCCAGGAGCCATTGCTCAAGCAGATGCTGCGCTACGTCATGGCCGACGAGGCGCGCCACGTCGCCTTCGGCGTCGTGAGCCTGCAGGACTATTACACGGAGCTTTCGGACGCGGAGCTGCACGAGCGACAGGAGTTCGCGTTCGAAGCTGCTGTGCGGATGAAGGACCGCATGATGATGCAGGAGGTCTGGGAGCGGCTCGAGGTGCCGCCCAAGGACGTCATCACGATCATGTCCCGAGCGCCCGAGCGCGACGAGTTCCAGGTCCTCTTGTTCTCCAAGATCGTCCCCAACTTGAAGAAGCTGGGTCTCCTCGACGCGGCGGGAGGGTGGCTGCGCACGAAGTTCACCGAGATGGGCGCGATCGGCTTCGAGAACCTCGTCGACACCGCCCAGGAAGTGGATGCGGAAGCAGACGGCTCGCCGGTGACGAGGAACGTGGCCTGACCCCCGGCGCTGATAGCGTGCGGTTGATGCGCCCGGCCCGTTTCGGTGCGGTGATCACCGCCATGGTGACGCCCTTCGGCCCTGACGGTTCCCTGGACGTGGACGCCGCCGTGGACCTTGCCCGCTGGCTCACCGGGCACGGGAGCGAAGGGCTCGTGCTCGGCGGGACCACCGGCGAGGGGCCCGTGCTCTCCGACGACGAGCTGTACGAGCTGTGGCGGAGCGTGGCCGACGCCGTCACCGTGCCGGTACTCGCCGGTACGGGCACCAACGACACGCACCATTCGATCGAGCTGACGAAGCGGGCGGCGGCGTCAGGCGTCGATGGCGTCCTCTTGGTGACGCCGTACTACAACCGGCCCTCCCAGGACGGGCTGTACGCGCACTTCGAGGCGGTCGCCGCGGCGACGGAGCTGCCGGTCGTCCTCTATGACATCCCGGTCCGTGCGGGCAGGCGGATCGCCCAGCCCACCCTGCTGCGCCTCGCACACGAGGTGCACAACGTGGTGGGCGTGAAGGACGCCACCGGAGACCCTGCCGGCGCCGCACGGCTCATGGCACACGTTCCAGACTCGTTCGAGCTCTACAGCGGCGACGACTCGCTCACCCTGCCGCTCATCTCGGTGGGCGCGGTCGGCGTGATCTCGGTCTGCGCGCATTGGGCGGGACGGGAGATGCAGCGCATGGTCCACGCGGCGCTCGACGGCGACCTGGAGAAGGCGAGGGGGGAGAACGCCCGGCTGGTGGAGTCCTATGACTTCGAGTCGAGCGAGCAATTCCCCAACCCGTTGCCGGCGAAGGCTGCGTGCAGAGCGCTCGGGCTCCGGGTCGGTCAGTGCCGCCTCCCCCTCGGCGAGGCGCCGCCCGAGCTGGAGGGCGAAGCCCTGCGCATCCTGACCCGGCTCGAGGGTGCGCCGACCCGCTCGGCGTCCTGAGCCCGAAGCTGGTCTGACAGGTGGCCGAACGTTCCCCGGTCCGGGTGGTCTTCCTCGGCGGCCTCGGAGAGATCGGGAGAAACTGCGCGTGCGTCGAGGTGGACGGCCGCATCGTCGTCCTCGACTGCGGTGTGATGTTCCCCGAGCCGGACATGCCCGGGGTCGACCTGGTGCTGCCCGACTTCACGTACCTCCGGGACAACGCCCACCGGGTGGACGCGGTCGTCCTCACCCACGGTCACGAGGATCACACCGGAGGGCTCGCGTACCTGCTTCGAGAGCTGGAAGTTCCGATCTTCGGGTCGGAGATCTCCCTCGGGCTCGCGCGGAACCGGATCGACGAAGCCGGGCTCACGGGGAGGGCCCGCTACATCACGGTGGCAGATGGCGAGCGCCGGACCGTCGGGCCATGCGAGGTGGAGTTCATCCCGGTCACCCACTCGGTCCCTTGCGGATTCGCGCTCGCGTTCCATACTCCCCAAGGGGTCATCCTTCATTCGGGCGACTTCAAGATCGACCTGCAGCCCGTCGACGGGCGGCGCACCGATCTGGCCCGGATCGGCGCCATCGCGGCCGGTGAAGGCGTCGCCCTCCTCCTGTCCGACTCCACCAACGCGGAGGAGCCCGGCTTCACGGCTTCCGAGAGCACCGTCGGCGCGACCATGACGCGGGTCTTCTCAGCGAACGCGGGGCGCCGCGTCGTGGTGGCCTGCTTCGCGAGCCACATCCACCGCGTGCAGCAGGTGATCGACGCCGCCGTCGCGTCGGGGAGGAAGGTTGCGACGCTCGGCCGCTCGATGGGCAAGAACGTCGACCTCGCGCAGCGGCTGGACCTCCTCACCGTCCCGCCGGGCGTGCTCGTCGAGATCGAGGACGTCGACCGGCTCGCGCCCGGTGACGTGTGCGTGATCTCGACCGGTTCCCAGGGCGAGCCCATGTCCGCGTTGTCCCTCATGGCGACCGGCGACAACAAGTGGTTCCAGATCGCCGAGGGTGACGTCGTCGTGATCAGCGCACATCCGATTCCGGGCAACGAGTGGTCGGTCGGCCGGGTCATCGACGAGCTTCACCGACGCGGAGCGCAGGTGGTCCACTCCGGCACCGAGTCGGTGCACGTGAGCGGCCACGGGCGCCAGGGCGAGCTGCGCACGCTGTTGGCCGTCGCGAGGCCGCGGGCATTCGTCCCGGTGCACGGCGAGTACCGCCACCTGGTCCACCACGCGCAACTGGCGCGTCAGATGGGCGTCGGAGAGGACCAGGTCCTCTTATGCGAGGACGGCGATGCCGTGCGCCTCGACGAGACGGGGCTGCACCGAGACGGAACCGTGCCAGCCGGCTATCTCTACGTCGACGGCACCGTGGGCGACGTCGGCCACGGCGTGCTGCGCGACCGGCGCCTGCTTGCGGAAGAGGGAGTCGTCATGGTGGTGGCCACGGTCGACCTCCAGCGCAAGGCGCTCACGGGGGCCCCGCAGATCGCGACGAAGGGCTGGGTCCACGCTCCGGAGGCAGAGGCGCTGCTCGGCGACGCATCCAGTGCGGTCGCCGACGCGCTCGTCGAGGCGATGAACGATGGCGCGCATGACGTGGAGGTGCTCACCCGGCACGCGCGCCGGGCGCTCGGGCGGCTCGTCAACGAGCGGACGCGGCGCCGCCCGATGATCGTGCCCGTCGTGATGGCGGTCTGACGGTTCCCTCGTAGCTCGCCATCCCACGGCGAGCACGCCGCACCGGCTCATGCCCGGTCGGGCCGCTGCGCTCATGCCCGGTCGGGCCGCTGCGGTTCTCCGTGGGGGGCGTTGGCGACGCCGAGGCGCCAGTAGGCCTTGTGCTCGATCTGCTCGGGAGCGAGTCCTCGCTCGATGAGCACGCTCCGGCACGCCGCCACCTGCCGGAGCTCGCCGAAGACATAGGCATGCCCGGTGCCGGAGGGGATCGTGAGCCTCGTGAGCGCGTCCTGCAGGCCGCGACCGGTCCCCGGCGCGCCGTCCCGCTGGATCCAGTGGAGCTCGAGGGAGCACTGTACGTCGTCGGGATCCTGGCGCTCTTCTTCACCGGCGACCTCGAGGACCACCTCGGCGCGGGCACCCTCGGGCAGCGCTTCCACCATGGCGAAGATGGCCGGCAGGGCCGACTCATCGCCGCAGAAGAGGTGCCAGGCCGCACCGAGTGCCAGGCCGATCTTGCCTCGGGGTCCGACCGCCTCCACGCGATCGCCCGGACGCGCCGCACGTGCCCACGCCGCGCCCGGTCCGTCACCGTGGAGGACGATGTCGAGGTCGACCGCCGGGACTGCCGGGTCGAATCTTCGGATCGTGTAACGGCGGCGGAAGTGTTGGTGTCCGGGGGCGGGGACGGCGACCATCAGATCCTGACCGGCGAAGGCCTCCAGCGTCTCGAGACCTTGGCCCGTGAACCGCAGGCGACGCATCGCGGGCGTCCGCATCTCGGCATCGACGAGCTCCAGGTCGAACGAACGTACGCCGGGGAGGCGTCTGAGCAGGGCGGACGTCTCTTCTCCCTCTGGCGTCACGGGGGCGAGCCTAGGTCCTAGGTCGCCGGGGCCGGACTGGTCGGCCCCCCCGACTTCCTGCGTCCACCCTGCTCCGGGCTGCGCCTCCCCCGCCCCGGGCATCGGCGGCGGTAGCCTTTCCCACACTGTGGTGGCCACGAAGCGGCGAGCCGCGCCAAGCCGTACCCGTGCCCGGTCCGCAGGCGATGGGGGAGACCGGAAGCGCGCAGGAGGAAGACGCGGCCCGGCACGTGTGTCGCCGCGGGACGGACGGTCCAGCGCGAGCCGCGCCGCGCGGGCGGGATCTGGCGCCGGAGGCGTGCTGAGCGACCACGGCGCGGACCTCTGGGCGATCGGCCTCGTCACCGTCGGGATCCTGCTCGCCCTCGCCGTCTACGGCGACGCCGCAGGTGCCGTCGGTCATGCCGTCGACGTCGGGCTCGGCGTGGCGGTGGGTTGGGCGCGGTTCTTGCTTCCGCCCTCCGCCATCGTCGCAGGCGTGGCCGTGGTGGCGGGCCGGCGGCGTCTCCTGAGCGGCCGCGCGGGTGCGGGTGCAGCGATCACCCTCCTCGCGGTCTCGGGACTCGCCGAGCTCGCCGGAGGCACGCCGGCGCTCTCCGCGCATCGCGGCGTCCTCACGGGTGCCGGCGGCGCGCTCGGGGTCCTCGCCGGGCGCCCACTGGCCGACGGCCTCGGCACCGCTGGTGCGGTCGTGCTCCTCGTGGCGATCGGCGCGGTCGGAGGGGTGCTCGCGACCGGCGTCCGACTGAAGAGCCTCGGGCGGCCGTTCGCCGCCGCCGGGTCCGTGTTCGCCCGTGTCATCGACCGGCCCGTAGAGGTGCGCGACCTCGGCGAAGACGCGCCACCCACGGCGGCTGGACGGCGGGGGCTCACCGCGCTCGGCGCGGGTCTCCTCGAAGACGGGACGCTCGCCGACGCCGGCGCCGCGGGCACAGTCGACGCCGGTCACGCTGCCGGCGCCCGCGCCGGCCGGGCTCGGGGACTCAGGCTCTTCGACGTCGACGCAGACGATGCGGACGTGGGGACAGGCGCCACGGGTCGCGACGCCGGTGGGGCGGGGGACGCGGGTGGCCCCGGTGGGGCGGGCGTGACGGGTGGCCCCGGCGGGGCGGGCGTGACGGGTGGACCCGCCGACCGGGAGGCGGTAGGCGACCCGACGGCCGTAGGCGACCCGACGGCCGCCACGCGTGCCGGACTGCAGGGCGCGGGCGACGACCCCGGCGCCTCGCTCGGTGCCAACGGCCACATGGCGGCCGGCCCGATTGCCGGCCCGGCAGCAGGTGAATGGCGGCTGCCGCCGTTGCGGCTGCTCGCCCGGTCAAAGGAGCACCGGCACGACGTCCGGCTGCTCGAACAGGCGGGAGACGCGTTGGTCGCGGCACTCGCCGCGCACGGTGTCGAGACGCGGCTCGTCGGCAGGACCGTCGGCCCGACCGTCACGCGTTACGAGCTCGAGCTCGGCGCGGGGGTGAAGGTCGCCCGGGTGACGAGCCTCCATCGGGACATCGCCTACGCGATGGCCTCGCCGGACGTGCGCATCCTCGCGCCGATCCCCGGGAAGTCGGCCATCGGCGTCGAGGTGCCCAATCGCCAACGCCAGCTGGTGGCGCTGGGCGACATCCTCTCCTCCCCCGAGGCGGGGAGGGCTCGCCATCCCCTCGAGGTGGCCCTCGGCCGTGACATCGCCGGCCGCCCCGTCATGGTGAACCTCACCGAGATGCCCCATGTGCTCATCTCCGGAGCGACGGGCGCCGGGAAGTCCTCCTGCATCAACTCGCTCATCACCTCCGTGCTGATGCGGGCCACGCCTGAGGAGGTTCGGCTCATCCTCGTCGACCCCAAGCGCGTCGAGCTCGGGCAGTACAACGGGCTGCCGCACCTCCTCACGCCGGTGGTGGTCGACCCGAAGAAGGCGGCGAACGCGTTGTCGTGGGCGGTGAAGGAGATGGAGCGCCGGTACGACGTGCTCGCCGAGTGCGGAATGCGCGACATCACCGGCTACCACGAAGCGCTCGCCCGGGGAGAGCTCGGCCCGCCGGGTGGGCCGTCGGTCGCCGCACAGATCGCCGCGGTGGCCGCCCGTGCGCGAGCCGGCGTGGCGAGCGGCGCGACCGAAGGCGCTGCAGACGACGATGCCGGCGCCGATGACCCCGGCGCGCTGCATCGGGCCGAGGAGCCCGACGACGCGGGCGACCCCGCAGCGGACGGCGAGCGCTGGCACGCGGGCCCGGCCCCCGAGCAGCTCCCCTTCGTCCTCATCGTCGTCGACGAGCTGAACGACCTCATGATGGTCGCAGCCCGCGACGTCGAGGACTCGGTCTGCCGGATCGCGCAGATGGCACGCGCGGTGGGGATCCATCTGGTGCTGGCCACCCAGCGCCCGTCGGTCGACGTCATCACCGGGGTCATCAAGGCCAACATTCCGAGCCGCATGGCCTTCTCGGTCTCCTCCCTGGCCGACAGCCGCGTCATCCTGGACCAGCCCGGCGCCGAGCGGCTCGTCGGCAAGGGGGACATGCTGCTCCTCAGCGCCTCGTCGAGCGTCCCCCGGCGGTTGCAGGCGCCCTGGGTGACCGAGGCGGAAGTCCGTGCCGTGGTCGGGCACTGGCGTCGCCAGGGCCGTGTGACCGAGCCCGTCGTCGGCATCCAAGGCGTCGACGACGGACCCGCGGGCACTGCGCTGGCAGCGGACGACGACGACGACCTGTTGGAGACGGCGATGGAGCTCGTGGTCCGCTCCCAGCTCGGTTCCACGTCGATGCTCCAACGCAAGCTCCGTGTCGGCTTCGCGCGTGCAGGGAGGCTCATGGACCTCCTCGAGCGCCGCGGCGTTGTCGGACCGTCGGAGGGCTCGAAGGCCCGGGCTGTGCTGATGACGCCCGAGGAATTCGACGCCCGACCCCGATAGCCTGGACCTTCGTGAGCTTGGCGCCGCCGTCGAGCCCTCAGCCACCGGGTGGGAGGCGATCGCTGTCGTCCCCGATGGGATCCCCACTGGGTTCCCGGGTGGACCCGTACGGCAAGACCCGTCCAGCACCGCGGCGCCGGAGCGGGCGGCGGCGTGCCCGGCTCCTCAGAACGCTCGCCGGGAGCGTCGGGCTCGTCGTGCTCCTTGTCTGGCTCACCGGTTCGGGTCGCGGACTCGTCGCGCCCCCTCAGGTCTCGGTGAAGGTCACCCTGCCGCGCACCGCCATCGCCGGGCCTTCGACTGCGGCGTCCTTGGTCCCCGCCCTGCCGTGGCCCAAGACCGGGCAGGCGGCGGTGGACGTCCCCGCCGTCGGCTACCAGGCCCAGTCGGCCCCCGAGCGCCCCGTTCCGGTCGCCAGCATGACCAAGATGATGACGGCCTACGTGGTGCTGGCCGACCACCCGCTCGCGTTGGGTCAGCAGGGACCGCGAGTCACGATGACCCAGGCCGACGCCGCGCAGTTCGGGACGGACACGGTCACGGACCAAGCCAACGTCATCCTGCGGCAAGGCGAGGTGCTCACCGAGTACCAGATGCTCGAGGGGCTCCTCGTCCACTCGGCGAACGACCTGGCGTACGCCCTCGCATGCTGGGACGCCGGGAGCCTTCCCGCGTTCGTCGCCAAGATGAACGCGACCGCCTCGGCTCTCGGGATGCGCGAGACCCACTTCGGTGATGCGAGCGGCTACCTGCCGTCGTCGACGTCGACGGCGGCCGACCTACTTCGAGTGGCGGCTGCGGCGATGAGGGACCCGGTGTTCGCGCAGATCGTGTCGATGCCCTCGGTCACCTTGCCGCTCGCCGGGACCGTGCAGTCCTACACGCCGCTTGTCGGCACGACAGGCGTGATCGGGGTCAAGTCGGGGTTCACCAACGCGGCCGGCGGCGGCGATGTCCTCGCCTACCGCGTGTCGGTCGACGGCAAGACGTTCATCTCCCTCGCCGCCGTCACGTCGCAGGAGGGATGGACAGTTCTCGGTGTCTCCGGCAGGGAGGC
Source organism: Actinomycetes bacterium (assembly GCA_021850345.1). The sequence goes on from JAJZMN010000159.1 coordinate 8,852, forward strand.
GCTTGCGCTCGCCAAAGCCGCGTCCGCCCGGGTCCAAGCCGAGACGGTCGCAAAGAAGGGCATGGTGGTGGCGCAGCTCACGGCAGGGTCACGGACCGTCGACGCGACGACGGCGGACCCGGCGAACATGCTCATCCTGCCCGGTGACACGATCCACCAGGTCGTCCGCGTCAGATTGCCCCAGCACGGCGCCAGACGGGGCGTGCAAGTCGGCACTGCGACCTTCGTGCTTGGCGGCCAGCGGATCTCGGTGCCGGTGCGGCTCGCCGCGCGCGCGCCCTAGGCCCGGCCGCCATGCGCGCACGGGCGCCCGCGTCCGCGGCCAACCTGGGGCCGGGTCTCGACGTCCTGGCGGTCGCCCTCGACCTGTACGTGGAGGTCGTCGTCGAGCCCGCCGATCGGCTGCGCGTCTCGAGCGAGGGAGAGGGCTCCCACCTCCCGATGGACGCAACGCATCTGGCGGCGAGGGTCGCCACCCAGGTCTGCGGGCACGACCGGTTCGCAATCCACGTGCGCTCAGAGGTGCCCGTCGCGCGCGGCCTCGGCTCTTCGGCCGCGATCGCCGTCGCCGCAGCGGCGGCGGCTGGTGCGGAGGACCCTCTGGCCGTCGCAGCACGGCTCGAGGGCCATCCGGACAACGCGGCGGCCGCGTTGGTGGGGGGTCTGGTCGCGGTGAACGCCATCGACGAGGGGCTGCGGGTGTCGAAGTTGCCCCTGGACGCGGAACTGGCGTTCGTGGCGCTCGTCCCCGACGACCCGCTCGAGACGTCGAGAGCACGCGCCGCGCTCCCCGAGAACGTCCCCCGGGCGGACGCCGTCTTCAACCTCGGCCGGCTCGCGCTGCTGTTGGAAGGTCTTGCGGACTGCCGCAAGCTCGTGCCCGCTGCGGCCAGGGACCGGCTGCACCAGCCTCCCCGTACCGCGCTCTTCCCGGAAGCGCCCGGGCTCCTTGCCGCTCTCGAAGCAGGTGGCGCGAGGGCTGCCTGCTGGTCCGGGGCCGGCCCCACGCTGCTCGGGATCTGCGCAGAGGGCGAAGCGGACGCGGTGGTCGAGGCGGGGCGCGCCGGGCTCGACGAGGCCGGTGTGGCCGGCCGCGTGCTGTTGCTGCATGCCGACGTCCAGGGCGTCGTCGTGTCGGGCGACGATGGCGACGACGGCGACGACGGCGACGACGGCGACGACGGCGACGACAAGGTGCCCCCGTCCTGGCGGTAGCGGCGCCGACGGGGAGGACGGAAGGGACGGAGGACGGGGAGGACGGAAGGGACGGAGGACGGGGAGGACGGAAGGGACGGGGAGGACGGGGAGAAGATTCCCGGTCTCGGCGGTCTGCACGGCCGGCGTACACTCGGGCGGTGAGCCGCAAGTTCCTCGTGCGCACCTTCGGGTGCCAGATGAACGAGCACGATTCCGAGCGGATCGCCGGGCTCCTCACCGCAGAGGGGATGGAGCCGGCGGAGGGCCTGGATGAAGCCGACCTCGTGGTCTTCAACACCTGCTGCATCCGTGAGAACGCGGACAACAAGCTCTATGGCCACCTCGGCCACCTGAAGACGCTGCGCCAGCGCCGCCCGGACCTCCAGATCGCGGTCGGTGGGTGCCTCGCGCAGAAGGACCGAGAGCTCGTCCGCGAGAAGGCGCCCCATGTCGACGTCGTCTTCGGGACCCACAACCTCGCGCGGGCCCCGGAGCTCCTCCGGCGCGCAGCGATCGAGGGGCCGCTCGTCGAGGTGCTCGACGCTCCCGATCCGGCGCTCGTCGACCACGCACCGGCACTGTCCGCGGTACGCGAGCTGCCGTACGCGGCCTGGGTCACCATCCAGACCGGCTGTGACAACTCGTGCGCCTTCTGCATCGTCCCGTCGGTGCGCGGGCCCGAGGTGAGCCGCCCGGTCGTCGACCTCGTCGAGGAGGTTCGCTCGCTCGCTCGTCGCGGTGTGGTGGAGGTCACGCTGCTCGGACAGAACGTGAATTCCTACGGCCGCGACCTCA
>JAJZMN010000258.1 GCA_021850345.1 Actinomycetes bacterium
GGGTACATCGACGACCTGCGCGTGCCCGGAATGCTCCATGCGGCGCTCCGGCTCACCGAGCACGCCCGCGCCGAGGTCCTGCGGATCGACACGACCGGTGCCGCAGCTGCACCCGGCGTCGTCGCGGTGTTCACCGCCGCGGACGTCCCGGGGGAGCTCCGGGTCGGGATCATCAACCAAGACTGGCCGGTGCTCATCCCCCAAGGTGGCCGGACGTCCTACGCCGGCGACGTCCTCGCCGTGGTGGTTGCCGAGTCCCGGCTCGAGGCGAGGGCGGCTGCGGCGCTCGTCACGGTGGAGTGCGAGCCCCTCGAGCCGCTCACCGATCCCATCGCGGCGATCTCGTCTTCGGAGCTGGCGGTGTGGGGAACCGACTCCAATGTGTTGTCGCGCTCGGCCTACTCGCGCGGCGACGTCGACGCGGCGCTGGCCGCGAGCGCGCACGTGGTGCACGAGGTCTTCGAGACCCAGCGCGTCGAGCACGCCTACCTCGAGCCCGAGTCCACGCTGGCCGTGCCCCGCGAGGACGGCGGGCTGCACGTGTACTCGGGTGGGCAAGGCGTCTGGGACGACCGTGACCAGATCGCCTCGGTGCTGGGCGTCGAACGCGACCGCGTCAGCGTCGAGCTCGTGTCGAACGGTGGGGCCTTCGGCGGCAAGGAGGACATGTCCAACCAGGCGCAGACGGCCTTGGCCGCCTGGCTCCTTGGCCGCCCGGTCAAGTGCACGCTCTCGCGCGAGGAGAGCTTCGCCATGCACCCGAAGCGTCACCCGATCCGCATGGAGTACTGGGCGGGGTGTGACGCGGATGGGCGCCTCTTGGCGGTGCGGGCGAGGATGGTCGGGGACTCCGGTGCCTACGCGAGCGTCGGCATGAAAGTCCTCGAGCGTGCCGCGGGTCATGCGACCGGCCCTTACCGGCTCGAGTCCGTCGACGTGGAGTCGGTCGCCGTGCGCACCAACAACCCGGTGTGCGGCGCCTTCCGCGGCTTCGGAGCGAACCAGGCGCAGTTCGCGATGGAAGGCGTGATGGACCGCCTGGCCGAGATGGCCGGACTCAGCGGCTGGGAGATGCGAAAGCGCAACGTCGTCCGTCCCGGCGATGTCTGGGGTCCCGGCCAGGTGATGGACGACGGGTGCGCGGGCGCCGAGCGGTGCCTTGACGCGCTCGCGGCGCAGTACGAGCGCGCGCGGTCGGCCGGCAAGGCGGTCGGCATCGGCTTGAGCCTCAAGAACAGCGGCCTCGGCAACGGGTTCAAGGAGGTCACCCGCGCCGTCGTCCGCTTCGAGGAGAACGGCACCGTCGAGGTGCGCCACGGATGGACGGAGATGGGCCAGGGAGTCCACACCGTCGCGCTCCAGGTCGCCGTGGAGGAGCTCGGCGTGGACCCTTCCCGCGTCGTCGTCAGGGTGGACACCTCGCGCGAGCTCGGAGAAGGGCAGACCACCGGGAGCCGGGGGACGCTCATGGCCGCCGGCGCGGTCGCCGACGCGTGCCGGGCTGCAAGGGAGGGGGGGTGCGCACCCGGGATCGACTACGTCGGCGAGCATCGGGTCGACTGGACCCACCACCTCGGCGAAGTCGAGCACCCCACGATCCACTCCGCCTTCGGCTACGCGGCGCAACTGGTGGTGATGGACCGCGGAACGCTCGCGGTCGAACGGGTCGTCGCCGCGCACGACGTCGGCAGGGCGGTGAACCCGATGCTGTGCGAGGGACAGATCGAGGGCTCGGTGCACATGGGCCTCGGGTACGCGCTGACCGAGGAATTCCCCTCGGACGAGCGGGGCTTTCCCACCAAGTCGACGCTCCGGTCGCTCGGGATCCTGCGGGCAAAGGACGTGCCTCCCATCGAGGTGCTGCTCGTCGAGGTCCCCCAGCCCCGGTCCCCCTACGGCATCAAGGGGGTCGGCGAGATCGGCCTCGTGCCCACCGCAGGTGCCGTCGCGGCGGCGCTCCACGACGCTGACGGGATCTGGCGCACCACGCTCCCGATGCGCGCCGGGACGGGGGCTGCGGCGAGCGACGGTGCCGGGGCTGCGGCGAGCGACGGTGCCGGAGACTAGCGACGGTGCCCGAGACTGAGGAGACCTGGTGAGGACCGCCTTGTACCTGCAGGACGCGCACTCGATCCGCGACGGCATGGAGTACGCCGCCTATGCGGAGTCTCGCGGTTTCGACGCCGTTTGGCAGGCGGAGAGCCGCCTCGTCCGTGAGGCGACCGTCCCGCTCGCCGCGTACGCCGCGGTGACGGGCCGCATCAGGGTCGGCTCGGGGGTCTCGGACTGCTGGACGAGGAATCCTGCCCGCCTGGCGGCCACGTTCTCGACCCTCGACGATCTCGCTCCGGGCCGCGTGCTGCTCGGCCTCGGCGCGTGGTGGGACCCGCTCGCCGCCAAGGTCGGTATCAGCCGCACGCATCCGCTCACGGTCATGCGCGAGGTCGTCACGGCCGTCCGCGCCCTTCTCGCCAACGAGACGGTGACGTTTCACGGAGAGTGGGTGCACCTGACAGGCGTCGAGCTCGACTACGTGTACCAGGAACGGCACCCGAAGGACGTCCCGATCTACATCGGGGCCACCGGCGACAAGATGCTGGAGCTCGCGGGCGAGATCGCCGACGGCGTCGTGCTCAACTACCTCGTCTCCCCCGGCTACAACGAGCGGGCGCTCGTCCACCTCACCGCCGGACTCGAGCGTGCAGGGAGACAGCTCGACGACCTCGATCGCCCTCAGCTCGTGGTCTGCGCCGTGCACGAGGACGAGAAGACCGCCCTGGACATGGCCCGGCTGATGGTCACCCAGTACCTCGGACAACAGCCCCACATCATGCGAGCCTCCGGCGTCCCCCAATCGCTTCTCGACGCGGTCGGCGACGTCCTGACCTGGCCCGCCACGCACGAGCAGGTGCTCGCTGCCTCCAAGCTCGTCCCCGACGAGGTGGTCCGGATGCTCACCGCGTCGGGGACGCCCGACCAGGCCAGAGCGCGGGTCGCCGACTACGTCGCTCACGGCTGCACGTGCCCGATCCTCTATCCGCTGGGCGACGTCCGCCAGATGATCGACGCGTTCAGCGGCTGGACACCGTGAGCTTCGGCTTCCGAGCCGTTCCGAACCCGCTCGCAAAGCTTGGCGGGACACGCCGGGGTGGGGAGGGAGCGCGGGAGAAAGAAGCGCCAGGACAGGGCGGCTCGGACGCGGCAGAGATCCTCTCGTTCCACCGCCGCCTTCCCGGCTACCACCCGACTCCGCTCCTGTCCATCCCCCGGCTCGCGGCGGCGCTCGGGGTCGGGGAGCTCTTGGTGAAGGCGGAGTCCACGCGCTTCGGTCTCCCGGCCTTCAAGATGCTCGGCGCTTCATGGGCGACCTATCGAGCCGTGTGCGAGCGACTCGCGGAGCAGGCTGCGACCGATGGCAGGGCGACCGGTGGCAGGGCGACCGATGGCAGGCCGAGCGATGGCAGGGAGACCGATTCGCTCGGTCCGTGGGGCAACGTCGAAGAGCTCGCCCGAGCGCTCAAGCCGCTGCTCCCATTCCGCCTCGCTGCGGCGACCGACGGCAACCACGGGCGAGCTGTCGCCCGGATGGCGCGCTGGCTCGGTTTCGAAGCTCGGATCTTCGTCCCTCGCGGCACGACGGACGCGCGCATCCAGGCGATCGCGAGTGAAGGAGCCGAGGTGCTCGTGGTCGACGGCGGCTACGACGACGCGGTCGCGCGATCTGCGGAGGAGGCGGGCCCGAGGTGCATCGTCATCAGTGACACGAGCTGGCCGGGGTACTCCGACATCCCGAGCTGGGTCATCGAGGGCTACGGCACGATGTTCGCCGAGATCGACGACGCGCTCGGACAGTCCGGTCGCGGGCAGCCCGACGTGGTGGTCGTGCCGATCGGCGTGGGCGCACTCGCCGCGGCAACGGTCACGCATACCCGAGGGGCCCTGCATCCCCCCAACCTGATCGGCGTGGAGCCCACGAGCGCGGCGAGCACCACCGCGTCGGTGCTCGCGGGACGACTCGTCACGCTCACGGAGCCGCAGGAGTCGATCATGGCCGGCCTCAACTGTGGGACCCCGTCTCCAGTGGCGTGGCCTCGGGTCTCTTCCGGGGTCTCGGGCTTCGTCACCATCGACGACGACTGGGCGCGAGAAGCGGTTCGCGTCCTCGCCACCTTCGGCATCGAAGCCGGCGAGACCGGCGCCGCCGCGCTCGGCGGCCTCCTGGCGCTGCAACGACAGGGCCGTGCGAGTCCCCTCGCCACGCTGATCGACGAAGGCAGCTCCGTGCTCGTGCTCGTCACGGAGGGCGCGAGCGACCCGCCGGCGTGGCGGGAGATCCTGGGGACCGAGCTCATCGGGTGAGGTCCTCGCGGCGCCGCGCGGGCGGCGAATCAACGATGCCGCCTCGTCGCTCCGGCTGCGCGGCGACCCCGCCGAGGACGCCGTCGCCGTAGCGCCCGGCATCGCCCTTGACGTAGGGTTGGGTCTTCGGAGCTAGGTTCGCGACGCCTTGGGACCCGTGCAGATCGACGCCTTTGCGCACATCATCCCCTGCCGCTATCTCGAGCGCCTCGAGCGGGCGGTGGCCGACGGAAGACTCTCTGAGCGGGTGGAGGGCTACGCGCCGTGGATCCACGAGGACGCGGCCCTCACCGACCTCGACGCCCGCTGGCGCGTGATGGACGCCTTCCCGGCCTACCGCCAGGTGCTGACGCTTGCGGTGCCCCCGATCGAGGAGATGGGCGACGCTGCGACCTCGGTCACCCTCGCGGCGATGGTGAACGAGGAGCTCGCAGCACTCGTCGCGCGCTACCCGGAGCGGTTCGTCGGCTTCGCCGCGGCACTCCCGATGGGTAACCCCGACGCTGCCGCGGCCGAGCTCACAAGGTCCGTCCAGGATCTCGGAGCGCTCGGTGCCCAGGTCCACACCAACGTGTTCGGTCGCCCTCTCGACGACCCCGCGTTCGATCCGGTCCTGGCAACGGCCGACCGCCTTGGCGCGACGCTGTGGATCCACCCGACGCGCAGCCCGAAATGGGCCGACTACCCGGTCGAAGGGCGTTCGAAGTACGGCATCTGGTGGTCCTTCGGCTGGCCGTACGAGACGTCGGTCTGCATGGCGCGGCTTGTCTACAGCGGCACCGTCGGGCGGTACCCGATGGTGCACTTCGTCGCCCACCACGCCGGGGCGATGGTGCCGCACTTCTCGGGTCGACTCGCCGCTCCGATCGAGGACGGCGCCCGCGACGAGATCATGGCCCGCCTGACGGACTCCCCCGTCGCCCTCTTCCGACGCTTCTACACCGACACGGCGATGTTCGGTGCCCCGCATGCCGTGCGCTGCGCGCTGGAGTTCTTCGGGCCGGACCATCTGCTGTTCGGCACCGACATGCCGCTCGGAGGTCCGAAGGTGGTGGCCGACACCATCGCGGACATCGAGGCGACGGGCCTCGAGCCCGAAGAGCTCGACAAGATCTTCGAGGGCAACGCACACCGGATTCTGAAGCTGAAGGCGTGAGCTCTCCACCATTCCTCCACGAGCCCTCGTCTCGCTCTCGGTGCTCACCGCCTTCTTCATCTACGTGATCGTCGAGACCTCGGCATTGAGCCGGGCCCGGGCACGCGGTCCGGGGGTACTGGGGTGGAGCGCCTCGCCTGAGCTCGCGTGACCGGCTTCTCAGCCGCCGGCCGGTCTCGCCGACATCGTGATGAAGTCCCTTGCCCACCAGGACTCGAAGAAGGTGGCCGGGCCCTGGACGGTTGACGCCAGGAGCTTGCTGCCGTTTGTCGGTGACGCGGGACCGTTCGGTGTCGTCGGGTCGTAGGTGACGAAGACCGTCCAGTACGGGTTGATGTCGAGCTGCATCCCCTTTACGACGCCCGCGCGCACGAGAAGGTCGGCGAGCTGGAGCGGGGAGAGCGCTGGGCCCGTCACGTAGACGAGCGCGCCGTCGGCCGTCACGCCCACTCCCGAGCGCCACTGGTTCTCGATTCCGGGACCTGTGCAGCTGCTGACGCCGCACGTCGCTCCCCACGACAGCCAGTCCGGACTCGACGCAAGGGGCGTCGGCCGGCCGCCTTCCACGAGGGGGACAAGGTTCTGGCGCACGCTCACCACGTCCGGCGTCATGGTGACTGTCACGCCCCACGTGCCGACCGTGACGGACCCGTTGGCGTAGATGACGAGCGAGGCCGCCCCGTCGACGAGGGGGACGATGGCCTTCCCTGTCGTGTAGTAGCCGCCCTTGGCTGTCGCCATCTTGAACCCCCCGTTGAACGCCGCGACGAGCGACGTCGCCTGCGCCGGCTGGACGGGAGCGGTGTACGGGTACGGCCCCCCGCCTGGGCTGAGCGATCCCGAGTACAGGCGGGCAGAGAGGAGACGCGTGTCCATCCATGCGATGCCTGCAGGCTCTGAGCCTCCCGGCGGGACGAGGGTCGTCTCGAAGACGGCAGGTCGGCCGTCGACACGACGTCCGGCGGGCGCCCAGGTCCCCCCGCCGCTGACGGCTGGCGCTGTCGGGAACTGCGCCAATGCCGCCGGGGTGGGAAGACCGGGAGGGATGGTGGTGGTGGTGGTCGACGGCGCCGTCGATGACGACGAGGGGCTCGTGCTCGACCCGGTCGGCGACGAGGCGCTCGACGTCGACCTGGATGACCTCGAACCTTTCGCGACGACGTTTCCTGGCTGCCCTCCGCCGCATGCGGCGAGGACGACCGAGAGCGTGGTGACGGCGACGGCCATTGCCGCCACCTGCACGCGGGGGCCTCGGGACACGGGCGGAGACTACGTGGGTGCACCCGCCAGGTCATGGCACCACCTGGATGCCGGACTCATCGCCGGCCGGTGTCAATCCCCCGGGTAGGGCAATGTGAACCGGGTGACCAGGGGTCCTGTCGGGTACCGGCGGGGTCCTGTTGCGGTGTAGGCGACCGACATCACGGAGAACACCGGACCCTTCGGAGACTGGACGACGCCACTCAGGGTGATCTCGGCCGGATAGTGCCTGTAGGTGGTGCTCGAAGCGCAATCCGGTGTGCAGACGTGGAGCCAGATGACCCCGCTGCCCCAGGCGGCAGTCGTGCCCCAGCGCGCCCACGACAGCTTCTCGGCCCCGATGCCGTCATCGGCGCAGGCGATGACGATGGAGGTGGGTTCGACCGTCACCGTTGTCGCCGCTGTCGCCGCTGTCGGCCCCGAGCAGTCGTACTCGACGGCAGGTGCTTGTGCGGCGACGGTCGGGGTGCTGGTGGACGGGACGCTTGGGAACTTCGTCGAGGTCCGCCGGCTGGGGCTGGTCGCCGCACCCGGAGACGGCGCAGTCGTCGCGGCGCGGGAGGGCTCGTTGCCACCGGGGCGGGCGGCCGAGCGCTGAAACCCCCCGGCTACCGTCACACCCGAAAGGGCCGAGCCGATCGCCAGGGAGACGGCAGCGACCAGCATCGAGCGATGTCTCATCGGCCAGCCCCTCCTCCCTGGCGCCCTCGTGCTCACTTCCGGACCGGCGGGCCCCTTCGCCGACACTCGGCTCATTGTGCACACAGATCGGTGCGACGCGCGGACGCGCCGCAAACAGTTGCCTCTCCGAGTCGGATGACCCCTCCCGATGGGTAGTCCACTCCGCTGCGTGCGCCTACCAACCGAGCTCACGGAGCCGGCGATCTCCGATGCCGAAATAGTGCCCCACCTCGTGGAGCACCGTCCGGTGCACCTGTTCTTCCACCTCGGCCTCGGTGCTGCAGTGCGCCAGGATCGGGAGCCGGAAGATCGTGATCCGGTCGGGAGCGACCCCCGAATACCCGAGCGTCCTGTGGGTGAGCGGGATGCCTTCGTAGAGACCAAGCAGCGACCCGTCCGCCGCACCGTCCTCAACGACGACGGCGACGTTCTCGATGCGGCGGCCGAACTCGGGGGGCAATGAGTCGAGTGCCTCCGAGACCAGCTCCTCGAACCGCTCTTCGCTGATCTCGAACACGAGGCAACTCTCGCGCACCACCGACGCGAGTACGCCCTCGTCCGGTTGCGGTGGTCCGTCTTCAGCAGCGGCGGCCCGACACCTTCAGCAGCGGCGGCCCGACACCTTCAGCAGCGGCGGCCCGACACCTTCAGCAGCGGATGCTCGCCACCGCAACGCGCTCGAGGTTCGCCGGCTGCCCGATGCGTGTGCCGCCCGCCACCCACCACAGCGCTGTCGAGAAGAGCGTGAGCGACGAGTCCCCGACCGAGTTGCGGACGGTCGGGGAGACCGACGTGACCGCGCACCATCTCGGGCTGCGGGGACGCAGCATCGCCCAATCCTCCGGCCGCCCCTGCTTTATGGCGAGGAGCGCGCCGTTCGGCAGGACCGTCGTGTCCGGGCCGAGCCCGCCGATGGTGAACGGCGGCGTCGGCAGCGCCACGTCCGTCCAGTGCATGCCGCCGTTCGTCGAGCGGAGCATGGGATAGGACGAGGAGGAGTTCACGAGAAGCTCGCTCGACGGTCCGGTCGCGACGAGGGACGAGGAGGTGCAGCCGTCGACATTGGAGGGCCATGTGGGCGCACGCCAGCCCTTTCCAGCATCGGTGGAGATGAGGACCCACTGAACCGTTCCGTTCATCGCACAGTTGCCGGGGAGTGCCGACCCGAACGTCGTGCACGGCTGCCCCTTCGGACACTGCAAGGAGGAGGCTGCCCAGGTGCTCGTCGCTGTGTCGAAGGTCTCCGCGATCGGCAGTGTGACTTTGGCCGCGTACCCCCCTCTCGCCGCTGTCTGCGCTGGGCTGGCGTAGAGGGCGACGACGCGGCCGTCTTGGTAATGGAACCCCCCGAACCCTGTGACGTGCGCGCCGGGAGGCGTGGGCACGACCGTCCAGGCGGCGCCGCCGTCGGTCGTCTCGACCGGGATGTACGCGCGCACCGTCCGTGTGGGCTCGATCGCCACGGTGAACGCGGCGAACAGCGCAGGCCCCGCGCTCGGCAGTGCGACGTCGTCGCACGCGGCCGGCCCGGGGTACAGCCCGTAGCCGATGCCCTCGCCGGCGATCGCCGACGCGACGCCGGCCGTCGACACGCTGCCGAGTACCTCACCAGCCGAGTCTGCGAGGCCGACCATGCTCGGCCCGCACCACGCGATCCGGCCCGGTGCGGCGGGGTTCGCGGAGACCGGCGTCGAGCCGTCGGACTGCTCTCCGAGCACTGCGAGCGTGCCCAGGCTCGACAACGTCGGTGCAGGCCGGACTGCGAGGTTCGCCTGCCCGTAGCGCAGGACGCGTCCTCCCTTCGGCTCTCGACGCAGGGCGATCGCCGGGCCCTCGGCCTTGCCGGGCACCACCTCGACGCCGAAGGAGTTGGAGGTGAGCGGCACGAAGCCGCGCAGGCGGACCGTCTCGGCGGGGAGCGCCGAGCTGCGGCGGAGCTGAAGATAGACGCAGGATGCCGGCTCCGGGGACGTACACAGGTGCCGACGCGGGTGACGAGGCACCACGAGGTGGAACACCGCCGAGCCCTCGGTCGCACCGCAGGCTTTCGACACGATGATGCAGTCGACACCGACCCGGTAGGCCCCGGACGCCAGCGGGGCGATCCGGTACTTCCCGGCGCGACCGGCGACCACCCACGGCGCAGCCGGAACCCTGAAGTGCTCGACGAAGGAAGTCGGTGACGTCCAATGCTTGGTCATCGTGTACTGGAGCCCGTCCGGGCAGCCGTCCCAGCACACCGCGCCGTATGTTGTGGCGACCCGTCTCGGCGCGGCCAGGGTTGCTTCCACCGTCACGCGGGTCCCGGGTGCTCCCCTCGTCGGCGTGATGGTGACGTGCACCCTTGTCCCTGGCGGTGCCATACGCGGGCGCACCGTGTACCTCGGAGCTGTGAGGTAGGCGGTGACGACGACGTGGTAGGCACCCGCCGCGAGCGGACCCACGCGCAGACAGCTCGCGAAGGTGCCGTTCGGCGATGCAGCGAATGTCTGCCCGTTCGGTGTGGCGGGACAGCTGGCGGACGATCCGAACGGCACGGACACATGATGCGAGACCGACGAGGCGACGGAGGACCCAGGTTGCTGACCCGATCCACGGGCGTGCCGAGCCGCCGGAGGCGGTGGCGAACCGGTTGCGAGGACGACGCCCGCGACGAGACCGCCGGCCAGGCAAAGGGCGAGTGCGCGAAGTATCCAGCGCCGATGCTGGCGCCGTCTCGCCTCGCGCACCACGACTTCGGGCTCGAGAGCCGGTGCCTCGTGGGTGGGGGGATGGAACGTCAGCATCTGGTGATACTGTGCATGTCACCATGCTGGATGTCAAGGTTGAGCGGGACGGCGAGCTCCCGCTACACGAGCAGGTGGCCGCCGCGATCCGCCACGACATCAGCGCCGGGGAGGTCCGCCCCGGTGGCCGCCTTCCTCCGGCGCGCGACATGGCCGCCGTGCTCGGCGTCCATCCGAACACCGTCCTGCGGGCCTTGCGGATGCTCCGCGACGAGGGGGTGCTCGAGTTCCGCCGAGGTCGCGGCATCACGGTCGTCGGCGAGCCCGCACACGGCATCGTCGCCGCTCAGGCGGTGGAGTTGCTCCGCCTCGCTCGTCACTGGGGTCTGCGACGCGAGGACGTCGTCGCCTTGATCGAAAGCCTGCCGTAGTCGAGGAGGTGAGCTCGACGCGCGAATCGAGCGGCCTGCCGCCCGCCAGTCGCAGCTCAGTGAGTCGCAGCTCAGTGAGTCGCTGCTCAGTGAGTCGCTGCTCAGTGAGTCGCTGCTCAGTGAGTCGCTGCTCAGTGAGTCGCTGATCAGGCGGACCCCCGCCAAACGGGGATGCACTGACTCAGA
>JAJZMN010000020.1 GCA_021850345.1 Actinomycetes bacterium
CCGCTTCGACCGTCGTCGAGGACGACGCCGCGTTCGTCGAACGGATGCGTCGTGAACGCCCCGAGCGCGTCCGCCTGGCGACACCTTCCCCCGACGTGCGACTCGCCCTTTTGGACGCGGGGTTGGAGGTCGACGTAGAGCCGCTTGTCGCCCTTGGGACCTACGAGCTGCTCCGCTGGACGAGAGAGCAGGCAGTGAGCACGACCGTGCACCGGCACGGCAACATCCTCACCCACCCACCGGGGATCTCCGCAGGAGCCGGTGGCTCCACGCGGGGGGGCGCGAGCCCGTAGGGCCGCTACGGAGCGGAGCAGCCCGTTACGGCGACAGTCGCTCGATCGCGGAGCAGCCCGTTACGGCGACAGTCGCTCGATCCGCCAACCGTCGCCTTCTCGCAGGTAGCGGAGGCGGTCGTGCAGCCGGTACGTGCCCTCCTGCCAGAACTCGATCTCCGAGGGAATGATCCGGTAGCCACCCCAGCGGTCGGGACGCGGGGGCTCCATCTCCCCGAGTGCCGCGACCGCGTCCTCTAGCTCCCGTCTGCTTTCGAGGACGGAGCTTTGCGTCGATGCGACCGCGCTCCTGCGCGACGCCGGCGGCCGGGTCGCCCAGTATCGGTCCGACTCTTCCGCGGTGGTCTTGGCGACCGTCCCTCGGATCCGCACCTGTCGGTGGACCGGCAGGTACCAATGGAACACCGCCGCCGCCGACGGGTTCTCGGCGAGGTCCCTCGCCTTGTCGCTGTCGTAGTCCGTGAAGAACACCACCCCCTCGTCCCGCCCGCGCATGAGCACGTACCGGGCGGCCGGTGCGCCGTCGCGGCTCGCGGTCGCGACGCACATGGCTTCGGGCATCGGGTCTCCTGCGGCACGTGCCGCCTCGAGCCACTCGTCCAGTTGGCGCAGCGGGTCCGGGTCGAGGTCAGCGACGTCCATGTCCCCAGTATCCACCACCGGGTCATTTGCTCACGCGCTTGGCACGCTCGACGATCACCGGGCAACCCCCTGCCAACCGGCGGGAACCCGGCGGGAGACGGTTGCCGATGGCCGACCGCGGGCATCTGCCCGTCATGGCAACGGAACGTCAGAAGGACGCCGCACGGCGCAACCTGGAGAAGGCGAGAGCGGCTCAGGCCGCGAGACGTCGGGGCCGCCACGTCCCGCGTCGGTCGCCGGGCATGAGCACCCACGAGGAAAACCGTCTGGCCGACGAGGAATTCGCTTTCCCGAAAGAGCGCAAGGAACCGCTCGTCGACGCGGCGCACGTCCGCAACGCGGTGGCACGATTCAACCAGGTGGAGGGGGTTTCCGACGCCGAGCGAGACGAGGCGTGGCGACGGATCCGCGCGGCCGCGCGGCGCTTTGACGTCGAGCTGCACGAGCGTGACTGGAGAGAGCTCTTCGACTTCGGGGCGGGCACACGGCGAACCCGTCGCGCGGGTTGAGCAACTGCGGGCGAGGTCGCCTCAGACGCCCAGTCGAACGCGCAGCTCGGCGTAAAAGTCAGGAAAGTACGAGGGGACTTGCTCGAGCGAGAAGTGCTCGAGGATGGCGGCCGCCGGCTCCCGCTCGAGGAGGAACTCGAAGGTCTGCCGGACGATCTCCACCTCGTCCATCCCCGACAGGCCGAGATCGTCGAGAAGCTGGGGGGGAACCGTCACCGTGTGCGTCGTGCGCACGTGCCCTTCTGTCACTTCCGCGCTGAAGCGCGTGGGCTCGAGAGGCGTCACTCGGATCTCACTCATCGCGAGTCGCCGGGGACGTCGATGGGCTCGAGACCTCTCAGCAGCTCGCGGGCGACGGCACGCGAGAGTGTCGTCTGCTCGGGCGTCGCCGGACCGACGCTCGCGGCGAGGGCGAGCTCCAAAGGCACCAAGATGGTGTTCTGCACCTCTTTGAGCGTGACGCCCTCGTTGCGCATCTTGACGAGCGTATGGCGGGCGAGCCGAGAGACGTAGGAGTCGCAATCGTCCTGGCCGACCGGCACCGCGGCACGCCGCTTCACCTCGTCCTCCTCGCAGTGGGCAAGGACGTTGATCCACGCCCAGGCGGGCACCGACTGCCTCCGGCGTTCGAGAAGCTCCCGGTAGGTGCCGTTGAGAAAGGACGAGCACTGCTCGACGATCCAAGAGTCCGACGTGCCGACGCGCTCGTCACTGCGGTCTCTCCATTGCATCACCGCGTCTCCTTCCGCAGCGCGCCCGTCTGGCGGGAGCGCCTCGCTGCGGACCCGCCTACCCATGCATGGGCGGTGCCCAACCACATGAGACGCGTCTTAGGGCTCGCCGACGTCGGCGCGTGTCGTCGCGAGGTCCCGGTACGCGGTGGCGAACCGGTGGATCGCCGCCATGCAGTCGTCCAGTCGCTGGAGCGTGCCGAACGACAGCGTGTGCAACCACGTCGCCAGGCCGAACGCCGGGGTGCCTCGGTATCGCGCCCACGCGACGTCGATCGGGGGAGGCCGGACGCCCGAGCGCTCGAGGGCGTCGAGGTACGACTCCAACAGCGAGCGCTCGTGGCGCCGCCGGTCCTCGGGATCCAAGGACCCCGCCAGGAAATACCCGACGTCGTGGGACCAGTGGCCGAGGCGGGCGAGCTGCCAGTCGTAGAAGCCGGTCCGCCCGCCCGCGGTGGCATAGGCGTTGCCGGGGTGCGGGTCCCCGTGCAGGACCGTACGGGGCGGGGACGCCGCGATCGTCGCACTGCGACGGAACTGACGGCTGAGCTCACGCGGTCCGACGCCGGGAGGCAACTCCAGCCGCCGGCCGAGCACACGATCTGCCCGCCGCATCCCACGAGCCAGGCTGGCCACGGAGACCGCCCCCAGGGCGGCCCCGAGACGCCACTCGGACAGGTGCCCAAGGGCTTGTGGCACCGGACGCGCCCAATGGGCGGCGTGGAGCGCCGCGAGACCATCCAACCCGCTTCGGACCGCCTCGAGAGAGAGGGGGGTCCGCGCGTCGTGCGGCGTCGCGCCTGCCGCGACGACATCTTCGACCACGACCACACACGCGGCTCGGGACACGTCCACGCCGCCGCCGTAGAAGACGGGATGCTCGAGAGGGAAGCGCACACCCTCGTCGGCGAGGCGGGCCTCGGTCGTGAGCGCCCCGAGCGCGAGCAGCGCCAGGCGGTGCGAGGCCCTCCCGGGGCCCTTGACGAACACGGATGACGGCCCGTCGCCGTCCGCGAGCGACAGCGTCACGCGCGCTCGGCTGTTGGTGCCGTGCTGCACGTCGCCGATCCTGACCTCCTCGACGACGATGCCGGGGTGTCGCCGGGCCAACGCGGCGCTCATCCATGCAGGGTCCAGGTCGGCCAAGCGTCTGGGCACCGGGAGCACCGAGACATCCTGCCGCCCGCGCGCCTCTCACGCTCCTCTTGTGGGCGGGGCGACCGAGAAGGGGCCGAGGGCGCCGCTCAGCACAATGGGCGCCTGGGCGCTCGTCACCCCCGTCACTCCCGTCGCTCGTCTTCGGCGGCAACCCCGGTGGCTTGCGACGCACCGGCAGAGGCCGGCGAGGCCTTGCCCCTCGCCGCGACCTCGACGGGCTCCAGTCCCGGCTCGACTTCCGGCGATGCGGGCTGAGGCACTCCTGCGATCTTGTAGACCTCCGAGCCGTCAACGGTCTCGCGCGCGATGAGCAAGTCAGCGAGCTCCCGAAGCGCCGCGTGGTGCTCGGTGAGCAGCTCGACCGCTCGCTTCTCTGCCTGGGACAACAGCAGGGCGACCTGCGCGTCGATCTTGGCCTGGGTCTCCTCGGCGAACGGCCGGCTCGAGAATGCGGGTCCCCCACTCCCCAAGAACGCCGAACCCCCTTCGGGATAGCCGACGGGGCCGAGCTCCTCGGAGAGCCCGAATTCCCGCACCATCTTGATCGCCAGCTCGGTCGCGGATGCGAGGTCGTTTGCCGCGCCCGTCGACCCTTGTCCGAGCTCGACGAGCTCGGCCGCCCGGCCTCCCAGTCGGACGGCGAGCATGGTGTGCAGGTAGTCCTCCCCGTAGAGGTGGCGCTCGACGAGCGGCAGCTGCTGGGTCACGCCCAGCGCCTGGCCGGCCGGGAGGATCGTGATCTTGGCCACCGGGTCGGCCTTGGGGCTGTACGCCGCGACCAGCGCGTGGCCGGCCTCGTGCACCGCGACCGCATGCTTCTCTTCGGGCAGCAGGACGTTCGAGCCCTCCCTCCGGCCGAGGACCAGGCGGTCACGGGCTTCGTCGAAGTCCGCCGCCTCGAGCACGTCACGGTTGTGGCGCACCGCGACGATCGCCGCTTCGTTCACCAGGTTGGCGAGGTCGGCACCGGAGAAGCCGGGCGTCCCTCGCGCGACGACGTCGAGATCGACACTGGGCGCCAGCCGCTTGCCCCTGGCATGCACCTTCAAGATCGCGACGCGTTCGCTCAGGGTCGGAAGCGGGATGGTCACCTGTCGGTCGAACCTGCCGGGCCGGAGCAACGCGGGGTCCAGGATCTCGGGGCGGTTGGTGGCCGCGAGCACGACGATCCCCTCTGAGGGGTCGAACCCGTCCATCTCGGAGAGCAGCTGGTTCAACGTCTGCTCGCGCTCGTCGTTCGACACGATCGCGCCTGCCCCGCTCCGGCGTTGGCCGATGGCGTCGATCTCGTCGACGAAGATGATCGCCGGCGCGCGCTTGCGCCCTTCGGCGAACAAGTCGCGCACCCGTGCGGCACCCACGCCGACGAACATCTCGACGAAGCTGGAACCGCTCACCGAGAAGAACGGCACGGAGGCTTCCCCTGCCACGGCTCGTGCGAGCAGCGTCTTGCCGGTTCCCGGAGGGCCGACCATCAAGACGCCGCGCGGGGCAACCGCCCCGGCGCGCCGGTATCGCTCGGGGCTCCTCAGGAATTCGACGACCTCGGCGATCTCGCGCTTGGCGCCTGTGTACCCGGCGACGTCGGCGAAGGTCGTTGACGGGCGGTCGGCGTCGAACACCTTGGCTCGGGACCTCCCGACGCCCATCACCCCTTGGAGGGCGCCGCCACCGCCCCGCCGGGAGAGACGAACCCACAGCCAGCCGATGATGACGAAGGGAAGGAGGAGGATGACCCAGGTGAGCACCTCGCTGCCGAACGAGGTGGTCGATGCTGTCGCGGTGATCTCGACGCCGTTCTTCTCGAGCGTTGTCAGCAGTGACGAGCCCGCCAACTGGACCGGGATCACGGTCGTGTAGTGCTTCCCGTTGGCCAAGGTCCCCGTCGCGGTGCCACTCGACGCGATGGTGACCGTGCGCACGTTCTTCGCCGAGACGTCCTTCACGAACTGGCTGTAGGTGAGTGTGACCGAAGGTGTCACCCGCGTGGCCGGCAGCACGAAGAAGAGGCCGATGAAGAGAACCAGCGCGATGAGCCACAGCCAGTGGCGCCATGCCGGCGGGGGTGGCGGCGCGGTCGGGGTCGGCTTGTCACCTCGGGGTGGCGGGGTCGCCTGCTTGGTCATCCCGCGGTCTCTCCTCCCTGGCCGGCGTTCCGCCGCAGTCCGCGTATTGCCCCGACGTTACAGCCGGGCTGCCCGTCCTCGGCGGGACGAAGGTCCTTCGTGAGGGAATCTCCCGTCCAGCCTTGGCTCACCCGCTCAGTCGGAACAGACTGACAGCGAGGGCCGTGCCCCGCGCCGGCGACCGAATCCGACGCGAACGGCCCTCGGACGAAGGGCCCTCTGACGAAGGGCCCTCGGACGAAGGGAGCGGAAATGGACGAGGAAGTGATGGGCTCTCCAGAGCCCGACGCGCAAGAGACCGACGTCATGGGCGGGTCGCAGACCGAAGAGGGGGCGACCGGCGTCATGGGCGGCGAAGAGCCCGACGCGCAGGAGACCGACGTCATGGGCGGGTCGCAGACCGAAGAGGGGGCGACCGGCGTCATGGGCGGCGAAGAGCCCGACGCGCAGGGGACCGACGTCATGGGCGGGTCGCAGACCGAAGAGGGGGCGACCGGCGTCATGGGCGGCGAAGAGCCCGACGAGCAAGAGACCGACCTCATGGGCGGACGGGGGCACTGATCGGGCTGGGCCGCCCGTGGGGCTGGGCTGCCCGTGGGGTGGGACCAGCCAGTCTCGTCAAGGAGTGGGCCCTACAATGCGCGACGTGAGCGCCACGTCCGTCGGCGCGGCCGGTCACGAGGTTCAGATCTCGAACCCCGATCGCACTTACTTTCCGGCGCTGGGAGCGACGAAGGCAGATCTCGTCGACTACTACCTCGCGGTGGGCGACGTGCTCATGAACACCGCCGGAGATCGTCCTGCCCTGCTCGAGCGCTTTCCCGAGGGGGCGGGTGGCAAGTCCTTCTTCCAAAAGCGCGTCCCGCCCGGTGCGCCCGACTGGTTGCAGACCACGACGGTCTCCACGCCGAACGGCACGCGGTCCAACGCGCTCGTCATCGCCGACATTGCCCACGTGCTCTGGGCGGTGAACCTCGGCTGCCTCGGCCTCCATCTCTGGCCGTTCCGTGTGCGCGACGCGGCTCACGCGGACGAGCTGAGGATCGACCTCGATCCGCAGCCGGGAACGGACTTTGGGGACGCACGTCGCGTCGCGCGGCACACCCGCGCACTTCTCGACGAGCTCGGCATCGTCGGGTACCCGAAGACCACCGGCAGCCGCGGGATCCACGTCTACGTCAGGCTCCAGCCGCGTTGGGACTCGACGACGGTCAGGGCAGCGGCGGTCGCGCTGGCGAGAGAGCTCGAGCGACGCCACCCCGAGCTCGTCACCGCACACTGGTGGAAGGAAGAGCGCGGACGGCGCGTGTTCGTGGATTACAACCAGAACGCGCCACACAAGACGGTGTTCGGCGCATGGTTTGTGAGGCCGCGAGCGACGGGGCAGGTCTCGACCCCATTCGACTGGGACGAGCTCGACGACGTGGATCCAGACGTGCTCACCCTCGCAACGGTCCCCGCTCGGCTCCTTGAAAAGGGGGATCCGTGGGGCGACATCGCGGCTCGCCCCCAGTCGCTCGATCCGCTCCTCGAGCTCGCGGCTGCCGACCGTGCGCGCGGCCTCCCCGACGCCCCCTGGCCACCCGAGTACCCCAAGGCCCCCGACGAGCCGACGCGTGTGGCGCCGAGCCGGGCACGCAAGGAAGGCTGACGGCCCGTACCATCGAGCGCGTGACCCTTCCCGTCCCTCCTCCGGTCTCGCCGATGCTGGCGAAGCTCGTCAGGGAGCTGCCCCGCGCAGAAGGGCTCTCCTACGAGCCGAAGTGGGACGGCTTCCGCTGCGTGGTGTTCCGGGACGTCTCGACCGTCGAACTGGGCAGCCGCAACGAGCGACCGCTCACCAGGTACTTCCCCGAGCTCGTCTCCCCCCTCCTGAGCGAGATCCCCCTGCCGGCGGTGCTCGACGGTGAGGTGGTGATCGCAGGACCCAACGGTTTGGACTTCGACGCGCTGAGCCAACGCATCCATCCCGCAGCGTCGCGGATCAACCTCCTCGCAGAGAAGACGCCGGCGGCCTTCGTCGCGTTCGACCTCCTCGCGCTCGAAGATCGCGATCTCCGCGACGAGCCGTACACGACCCGCCGGGCGGCTCTCGAGTCGCTGCTCGCCGAGGCGAAGGCGCCCGTCCATTTGACTCCGGTGACCACCGACCCCGAGGTCGCTGCGGACTGGTTCGACCGGTTCGAAGGAGCCGGGCTGGACGGCGTGGTCGCCAAGGCAGCGGATCTCCGCTACCGGGAGGGCGAGCGGGTGATGCTGAAGGTGAAGCATGAAAGGACCGCCGACTGCGCCGTCGCCGGATTCCGCTGGCACAAGGATGGCGGCGTCGGGTCACTGCTGCTCGGGCTCTTCGACGAACGCGGCGTCCTGCACCATGTGGGCGTTGCGTCCGGCTTCAGCGCCGCCCAGCGAAAGTCGTTCGTCGATGAGCTCGCCCCGCTGCGCGACGAGGCGCTGAACGGGCATCCGTGGCGGGACTGGGCCAGTCAAGACGCCGGTGCGGGGACGCGTATGCCTGGCGCGCAGAGCCGCTGGAACGCCGGGAAGGACCTCGCGTGGGAACCCCTCCGCGTCGAGCGGGTGTGCGAGGTCGCCTACGACCACCTCCAGCGCGACCGGTTCCGCCATGCGACGAGCTTCAGGCGCTGGCGCTTGGATCGCAAGCCCGCGTCCTGCACGTACGACCAGCTGGGCACGCCGGTGCCGGAGGAGCTTTCCACGGTGTTCGCCGCTCGAGGCTGAGCCGGCGGATCCGCGTCAGCGGGCTGCTCGGGCGGCGACCGACTGCACGCGTCCGACGAGAGACGACGCACCGATCGACTCGGCCATCGCCGCAAAGCCCCGTCGCGGTCCACTCCAGGCCAGGTCGTCCGGAGTCCCGACCACTCCGGTGGTGACGCGCAGAGTGGCGAGCACCTTGAAGAGGTCTGCGAGGTCCCTTCCCGCCGCGAGCTCCGTGGCCAGCCGCTCCGCGCGCCCGACCGTGCGAACCACGGCGGGATCCCATGTCGCCGCACGCGGGGGGATCGCCTCCAGGTGGACGTAGTGCGCGAGCACGAGCGCTGCCGACCGCGGACCCCATCCCTTTATCCCGGGGAATCCGTCCGCGGCGTCACCGACGAGCGCCAACCAGTCCGGGATGGAAATCGGCGGGACGCCGAACTTGGCGAGGACGGCCTCCTCGTCGATGACCCGCTTGCGACGTCGGTCCACCTGTACCACCCTGTCGCCGACGACGCACTGGGCGAGGTCCTTGTCGGGCGTGCAGATGAGCACCCGTCGCACGCGATCGTCGGCCGCGACCATCGCCGCCGCCGACGCGAGGGCGTCGTCGGCCTCCAGCTCGACCATCGGCCACACCGCCACGCCGAGTGCCGCCAGGGCGTCCTCGAGCAATGTGAATTGACCCAGCAGCTCGGCCGGAACGAGCTCTCCGGTCTTGTACCCGGGCCAGAGGTCGTTGCGAAACGACTCGATCACGTGGTCCGTCGCCACGCCGACGTGGGTGGCACCCTCTTCGAGCAACGAGACGACCGTGGACACGACGCCCCTCGTGGCGGCACGTCCCGAGGGCGTCCCCCGCCCGGCGGCATAGCCGTAGTAGTGGCGGAACAGTTCGTAGGTGCCGTCGACGAGGTGCACCTCCATGCCGAAAGCCTTCCACACCTGGGCTTTTCCCACCGCGGGCCGGAAACGGGCACAACCCGAGGGCACAACGTGCGCTGCCCGTCGTGCGCGCCATCGTCGGGCGATTGCGCCACCCCGCCGGCGCAGTCATGGTCGTCCTCGACTCGGAGGGCAGCCAGGACCGCTCCCGCATCTGGAGGACCAGGGCCGTAACGCATCGTTGAGCGAAAGTTGACCTTCCGTAGCGACACCTGTGGGCCGCCAGGCGAACAATTTCCGGCCGGAGCGGGCGCGACGAGCCACCAGGTAGAGGGCCAGCCGTTTGGCGAACGGCGGTGGTCCGCGGCTCCCGCGCCAGACATGGAGGCGGAGTCGGGCAATGCGGCACCGAGGGCCGGTGGCCGGTCAGCCCTGCCGTGCCGTCACCCGGATTCGGCGCTCGGGTGATCGGGGCAGAGTGGTCGGCGGGCGGGCAGACGAGAGATCGGCCCGTGATTTGGGACGCAGGAGCGACGCTGGGGATACCGCTCTCGCGGCGTGGCGATCCGGCGGAGACGCGTCACCGAACACGCTCTTGCCTCGGGGGCAGGCCGCCGGGCTGCCCACGACGCACCAGTTCCCGAGACTCCGAAGGCGAGCCCGACGACGGCCGCTCTTGGCGCGGCCGTCGCCACAACGATTTCTCACAGCGGTGCGAAGCGAAGAGCAGTCACCACCACCGAGCAAGGGGGCATCATGCAACGAATCATCCGGATCACGATCGGCGCCGTCGCGGCGCTGTTCGGCAGCGTCCTGTGGACGGCGCTGCCCGCCGGTGCGAACCCGACAAAGGTGACCTTCACTGCCAAATGCGGGACTTACACGGCGACATGGGAGACCGGCGTGAACGCGAGCCCGCTCCTCACGGTCGTCACAACCATGCCACGGATGAACGCCGTCGTCGAGGCCGAGACAGTGTTCAAAAACACAACAAAAACATTGGTCTACTCAAAGGTTACCAACGGCTTTAACCACAACGGGTTGACGACGGTGTCGTGCACGATCTCGACGACGCAGGCTCCCTATACAGGACTCGTCTTCGACGTGACAGTGCTCTTCACCCCCGTCGGGACCTGAACCGGGCGAGGCCGATCGCTCATGGGAGCGGCGCTGAGCAGGAGCCCGCACCGCTGAGCGGCGCCGATGCGATCCTCCTCGCGGGTTTCCCAGACCGCGAGACCACATTCGCCGCGACCTTCTACCTGACTCCTGGCGAACGTTGCGCGTTGCTCGCCCCTCGAGTGACGCCGACGTCTACCACCGGCGAGTGGACCGCCTACCCGACCTGGTCCTCTCGCGCACCAAGCGACACCGTCAAGGTCGAGTACGAGACACCTCGCGGGCTCGTCCTCGACCGCTGACGCGCAGCCAGTCGCAACATGCCAGGAGCGAGCTTGGTGGTGGCCGAGGTGTCGGCATGTCGCCCAACCGGGGGAAGGAAGGCCGTTGGCATCGCGGAGACCTCCAGAGCCGGTGACCGGACACTCGGACATCGACGACTGGCTCCCGGCGCCAGGTGCCCGCGGCTCTTCGGTGGTCATCACGCAGCCGAACGAGATCCTCGCAGGTTGCGAGAAAACTTCCAAGGCCACAGGCCGGACTTACTGA
>JAJZMN010000097.1 GCA_021850345.1 Actinomycetes bacterium
CGGCTGGCTGTGGGACGAGATCGAAATGGTCGGCGCATTCGGCGGTGTCTGCACAATCGTGCCGTTGACGGCCGTCGAAGGAGAGAAGGTGACGCCATTCAGCGTCGCAAGGACCGTGACCGACCCCTTGGCCGCTGTCGTTGTGAATCCGATTCCGGTTACGTAGATGGTCCACGCGCGGGTCGTTGTTTTAGGCCCCAGGCCAACATTGAGCGCGTTTCCGACTTGCATTGACGACCTCAAGCTCACACCGGTAGACGCGGACACAGTCTCGCTATTCCAGTGCACCGTTCCGCTGTTGGCTGTCGCGTACAGCGATAGTTCTCCGCCTGTCGGGAGTGTGACTGTCGCACTGAGCGTGATCGTGAGCGATCCGGCCGGCAGGTCGTGTCCGGTCGACGGGACCGGCGGCGAGCTTGTCGCCACGATCGAACCCGTCGGGGCTGTCGTAGCTCCTGCCGGCTCGGTTCCCGCCAAGAATCCGCCGGTGAGAGCGGCCGCTGCCGCAGACAGCGCAACCGCAACAGAGGCGCGCACAAGCGCGTAGGTACACCTACTCAATGGTCCATCCCCTTCCCATCCCTGGGCCCTGCTTCCGCCCGCTGAGCCCCCTCCGGGGGTGTCCCGGACCAGCGATCGATACTCACGTTAACCCTGCAACATCTCGCGCGCCAAACGCAGCGTCCGGGCGGCCCGGAGCCGCTACCCTCAGCGCCCATGCCAGAAAAGCGGGCGACACCCAAGGGTGCCGGTCGGCGGAGCGTGGCCGGGGTACTTCTCGCCCCAGGAGCCGGAGGGTCCGCGGACAGCCCCGCTCTCGTGTCGCTCGCCGAAGCGGTCGCGATGACTGGCGTCGGGGTCGATCGCATGGACTTCCCGTACCGGCTCGCCGGCCGTCGACGGCCCGATGCTCAGAAGGTGCTCGAGGCGAGCGTTCGCGAGCGAGCGAATGCTTTTGCGCAGCGTCTGGGTGTCGGGACCGACGAACTCGTCCTCGGAGGGAGGTCCATGGGCGGACGGATCTGCTCGCAGGTCGTCGCGGAGGGCCTGTCCGCTGCGGGCCTCGCGCTGGTGAGCTACCCTCTCCACCCCCCGGGTCACCCGGAGCGGCTCCGCACCGGCCACTTTCCCGCGATCGAGGTCCCTTGCCTCTTCGTGTCGGGCACCCGAGACGCGTTCGCTGCCCCGGACGAGCTGGAGCGCGCGACCACCGCCATTGCGGGTCGGGTGTCCCACGTATGGCTGGAGGGGGGAGACCACGGCCTGCGCAAGCACGGAGACGACGCGGCGCGCGCCGTGGCCGGGTGGCTCGCGTTGAACTTCACGCTTTCCGGCTCGCCCGCCGGCTAGAGGGCACCACGGGGCATGGACCCCTTCCGGAGTTCCTTCGGACGGGAGCGGCACCTTGCCCATCATTTGCCTCCATGGTTTGTGTCGCGTTGAGGGACCCAACGTCGATGCCACCCTCAGTGCTGCACAAACGCCCGCTGGTCACGACCCCACCCACGGCGACCGATCCCCCGGCGACGCCGCTTCGTGCCGGCGGTGCCGTCAGGAGGTCGGGTGCGCTCTGGGCAGCGACACGGGGCTCGACAAGGTGGGTGTCGTCCCGGGCGGGGTCGCCGTCGTCGGGGATGGCGGCCCCACCTCCTCCCGGGCGCCGACGCCCATGACCAGCATCGCGAGCACGACGAGCGCGCCACCCACGACGAGATCCCAGCCGAGGCGCTCCCCCGAGATCCACGCGAACATGGCCGCGAACACCGGCTCGGTGGTGAACACCACCGCGGCTGAGGTGGCCGAGAGATGCGATTGCGCCCAGGTCTGCACCACGAACGCGAAGGCCGTTGCCGCCACGGCGGTAAGGATCACGGCTCCCCATATCGCAGGCGACCGCGGGAGGCTGACCCCGCTCGGCGCCACGGCCACGAGAGAGACGACACCGACCGTGAGGAGCTGGACGGTCGCGAGGCCATAGGCGTTCTCCGTCGCCGCCCACCGTTCGAGTCCGACGATCTGGAGCGCGAACAGACCGGCCGACACCACGGTGAGCACTTCCCCGGTCCCGAACGGGGCACCACGAAGGGTCATCACCGCGAGGCCCGCGGTGGCCACGAGGACGGCGCTCCACGTTCGTCTCCCGGGCTGATGCCGCAGCACCATCCAGCCGATGACCGGCGTGAACACGACCTGCAGCCCCGTCAGGAAACCCGAGACCGCTGCCGGCGTGTACTCGAGCCCAAACGTCTGAGTCATGTAGCCCGCAGCGAGCGCGAGACCGAGGAGCACCCCGTGCTGCCACCCACGGCGGCCGAGCCTTACCAGCGAGCGCGGCCGCAGCAACGTGAGGATGAGCCCGGCGAGAATGAACCGCCAGGCGAGGAAGTCGAGCACGGACGACTGGGCGAGAGCCTGCTTCACGACGACGAACGTCGAACCCCAGATCGCCGAGGCGAAGAGGAGCAGCACGACCGCGACCAGCCTCGGTCGCTGACGCAGCTCGCTCACCATCTCGACTCCTCCCTCCGTCACGGCGACGAGCGCCGACCTGCAGTGCAATATGTTGCAATGCAGTATATTGCCCTCTGATGCCTTCGGGACGCGGGCCACGACCGGGCGGACGCGACCCGCGACCTCACGGGCCGGCTCGTGTTGACGCCGACGCCCGCTCCGCCGACGACGAAAGCCGGGCGCATGCGGTCGACCTCTTCAAAGCGATCGGCGCCAGGGTGCGCACGCGTCGAATCGACCAGCACCTGACCCTCGACGAGCTGAGCACCCGGTCCGGGGTCAGCCGGAGGATGATCACGATGCTCGAGGCTGGCGAGACCAACGTGAGCCTCGGCACGCTCGACAAGCTCGCCGCCGCGCTGGACCTCGACTTCGCGACGCTCGTCGCCGTCCGCCCCGTACCCTCGCTCACCCCCGAGCCGACCCGCTCGGTGGACCCGGTCTGGGAAGACGGGAGGGGCAGCGCGGCACGCCTCTTGGACTCTCGGTCCTCCGCACGAGTCGTCGAGCTCTGGCACTGGGAGCTCGTCGGTGGGGCACGGTACGAGGCCGATGCGGACCCGCCCGGGAGCGAAGAGCTCCTCCTCGTCCACTCCGGCCGGCTCGTCGCGCAGGTCGGCGAGGACCGCTACACCCTCGACGAGGGCCAGCACCTCCGTCTCCCCACCGACAGGCCGTACGCCTACGAGAACCCGGGGCGAAAGGTCGTGCGGTTCTCCCGCGTCATGGTGATCCCCTGAGCACGCCCAAGTCCTCTCCGGGGTGTCGCTCCGGGAAGCGACGGGTACCCTCAGGCATGTGAGACACCGTTCACAACTTTCAAACGTCCCAGTCCGGCTGGCGGCCGGTGCGTTCATCCTGAATTCCGGGCTCACCAAGCTGCAGGCGGACAAGGAGACCCACCACCGACTGCACGGCTTCGCATCCGGCGCCTACCCGTTCCTCGAGAGCGCGCCGCCTGAACAGTTCGGCAAGGCGCTCGCCGGCGCGGAGATCGCCCTCGGCGGGGCACTGCTGATGCCTGTCGTCGTCGGCGACGGCCTCGCCGGCCTGGCCCTCAGCTCCTTCGCGGGGGGGTTGCTCGGGCTGTATCTCAAGACGCCGGGGATGCGTCAGGAGGGCAGCCTCCGGCCGAGCAAGGACGGCACCGCACTTGCGAAGGACACCTGGCTGGCCGGCATCGGGCTCACGCTGATGGCGAGCTCGATCGGAGCGCGCCGGACGGCCCGGCTCGAGCGCAAGGCGAAGCGGCGGCTGTCCGAGGCCAAGAAGAAGCACGACGTCACGGCGAAGCACGCGTCCGACGGCAAGGCGGCCAAGGTCGCCAAGGCCGCCGCGGTCGCGAAGACGGCGAAGGCCCTCGCGAGCTGACCTGCGGGCCTGACCTGCGGGCGGCGCAGGCCGACGGCGACCGGCGATGCCCGAGCCCCGTCCGACGGCCGACGGCGACCGCGAGCCGCGCTAGCCGGGCGTAGCCATGGCGAGCTTGCGATGGTCCCAGCTCACGGTGCGCCCGACGTCGAGCACGAACGCCACGCGCTTCTTGAGCATCGTCTCGACCGCGTTGCGCGACTCTTCGGTATAGGCGGCGACGTAGCGGTCGAAGACGCTCGCACCGACGGCGAATACCTGGTCGGGCTCTTCAAGCAGCACGGCCCTCCCCACGAGCTCGACGCCCCGCAGCTCGTCATAGCGCTCTCCCGCCTCGACGAGGCAGGTCATGCGCGCATCGCGCGAGAGGTTGCGCGCCTTTTGGGACTTGGCCTTCGTCTGCAATGCGAGTCTTCCCTCGAAAAAGCCGTACCACATGGCGACGGCATGGATCGAGCCGTCCTGGTTGAGGGTGCACATCGTGGCCGTGTGCCGTTCGGCGAGAAAGGCGGCGACTTCCTCCTCCGACATCGCGATCTCCCGGCGCAGGTTGGCCATCGTGTGGCGAGCGTATCCGCAGTGACGCCGCGCGAGAGCAGCTGCGCTGCACCAGGCCGTTGACCGGCCTATACCTGCTGGAGGTTGTCGAACCGCGCGTACTGGCCGAGGAAGACGAGGTGCGCCGAACCGGTCGGGCCGTTGCGGTGCTTCGCCACGATGACCTCGGCGAGTCCACGCCGGTCGATCGGCGTCTCGGGGTCGTAGAGCTCTTCTCGGTAGATGAACAACACCACGTCAGCGTCTTGCTCGAGGCTTCCCGATTCCCTCAAGTCCGAGAGCATCGGCCGCTTGTCCTGACGTGCCTCGAGATTCCGGGAGAGCTGCGAGAGCGCCACCACGGGGCACTCGAGCTCTCGCGCGAGGATCTTGAGCCCCCTGCTGATCTCGGACACCTCGACCTGCCGGTTCTCCGCCCTGCCGCGGCCCGTCATGAGCTGCAGGTAGTCCACGACCACCAGTCCGAGGTCTCCCTCACTCTTCTTCAGCCGCCGCGCGCGTGCCCGGATGTCCATCACGGTGAGGTGCGGGTTCTCGTCGATGAAGATCGTCGACTCGCTGAGCCGGCTCACCGCCGCTCCGACCTTCGCCCAGTCGCTGTCGTGGAGGTGACCCGTGCGCATCCGCTGGGAGTCCACGCGGGCCTCGGACGCGAGCAGACGCTGGGTCAGCTCGAGGTGGCCCATCTCGAGCGAGAAGAGGAGGGCGGGGCGACGAAGCACGGTTCCCACGTGGGCGAGCATCCCGAGCGCGAAGCTGGTCTTGCCCATCGCCGGTCTCGCCCCGACGATCGTGAGGCTCGCCGGCTGGAGTCCCGCAAGCACGTCGTCGACCTCGCTGTAGCCGGTCGCGACCCCCGTGATACGGCTGCTCCGGTGCGAGAGCTCCTCGATCCGGTCGAGGCTCGGGCCGATCAGGTTGCGGAGCGCCTCGACCGAGTCGGCGGTGCGTCGCTCCGAGAGATCGAACACGAGGCGCTCCGCCTCGTCGATCGCGGCTGTCACGTCGTCGGGAACCGCATACCCGAGCTCCGCGAGCTCCCCGGCGACGCCGATCAGCCGCCGCAAAAGGGCGTGCTCCTCGACGATCCGGGCGTAGTGCCCGGCATTGGCCAACGATGGCGTGTTGGCCTGGAGCGACACGAGGACGGTGGGGTCTCCCACCTGGTCGATCAGGCCCTGTCGGCGCAGCTCGTCGGCCACGGTGACCGCGTCCACCGGGTGGCCCGCCTCGAACAACGAGACGACGGCCGAGAAGATGTGGCCGTGCGCAGGCTTGTAGAAGTCGCTCGCGCTGCACGTCTCGATGGCTGCCACGACCGCGTCGCTGGAGAGCAGCATGGCCCCGAGCAGGGACTCCTCGGCGTCGAGGTCGTGCGGTGGGACCCGTGGCTGGCGAGCGCCTATGGCGGCCAGTCCCGGCCCCTCCCCTTCCGCGTGGCCTTCTCCGGCCCCGCCGGTAGGCGCGCCCGAGCGGAACCGGCGGGGACGATCGTCGTTGATGGCCTGCACCATGGCCTACCTACCTTGGGCGAACCGGGCTGGGGACGGGTAGACCCGAAAGCTGGGGATTTCGGAGGTTCTCTCCCTGGACAACCCTGTGAACAGACCTGTGGACAACCGCGGCCGGCTGTGGACAGGCGGGTGGCGGGCGTCCTGGCACGACACCATGGTGCAAGAGGGCTGTGACCGGTGCCCCGGGGCCCGCAGCGAACCAGCCCGAGGGCGACTCGCGCTGCGGTGCGATGCCGGATTGGCGGGGACCGGAGCCGCCCCGATCAGTCCGCGGTGACGACCTCCACCATGACTGCGGTCGCGATGTCGGCGAAGAGCTTCACTGGGACCTCGTAGGTCCCCGTCGCCTTGATGGGCTCCTCCAGGGAGAACGCGTGTCGGTCCACCTCGACGCCCTTTTGCTCGCGGGCCGCGTCGGCGATCTCGGCGATCCCCACCGAGCCGAAGAGCCTGCCCGTCGCGCCGGCCCGGGCGACGATGCGGAGCGTCGCTCCCGCGAGGACCTTCGCCTTGGCCTCCGCCGCCTGCCGGTCGTTGGCCTCGCGCAGGTCACGGGCACGACGCATGGAGGCGGCCTGCGCCTGGATGCCGTCGGTCGCTGCGAGCCCTAGTCCACCGGGGATGAGGAAGTTGCGCGCGTAGCCGTCGGAGACGTCGACGATGTCGCCACGCCGACCGATGCCGTTCACGTCATCGCGAAGAAGGACCCTCATCGTTGGGCGCTCCCGTCCGCCGGTGCGGCGCCGTCCGCGGCGACCGCCTCGGCCCCGGCCTGTCCGAGCTCGTCGGCCCCCCCGGCAACCGGGGACGCGGCCTCCGACTCCGCGCCGTCGGCGGCCGGCGACCCGGCGCCACGCTCCTCACGTCCACGCTCCTCGCGTCCGCGCTCTCCCCGGTCGCCGCGATCTCCCCGGTCGCCGCGCTCGCCGCGCTCGCCGCGCTCGCCGCGCTCGCCCCGGCCGCCGCGCGCACCCGGGCGCTCCGTCACCGTCCGCTGCGTATACGGGAGCAGCACGAGCTCCCGGGCGTTCTTGATGGCTTCGGCGATGTCGCGCTGGTGCTGGGCGCAATTGCCCGTCACCCGGCGGGAGCGGATCTTGCCGCGGTCGCTCATGAACTTCCTGAGCAGCGGGACGTCCTTGTAGTCGACCCACTCGACGCCGTCGCGGCACAGCGCGCACGGCTTCTTCTTGATCCTGCGGTTGAGATCCTTCGGAGCGCGGCGCGCGCTGCCGCCGCGGTAGTTGCTGCGTGCCATCAGAAGGGCTCCTCGTCGTAGCCGTACCCGGCCGTCTCTTCTTGTCGCGGGGCGGGCGCCGGCCGTCCCCCGCCGCGGGGCCCGTCGGACGGCCCGCGGCGCTCGTTCTTCGTCACCTGGGCGGTGGCCCATCGCAGGGACGGGCCGACCTCGTCGGCGACCACCTCCACCTTCGACCGGCGGTCGCCCTCGGCGGTCTCCCAGCTGCGCTGCTCGAGGCGGCCGCAGACCACCACGCGCGCGCCGCGGGTGAGGCTCTCGCTCACGTTCTCGGCCATCTCACGCCAGCACACGATGTCGAAGAAGCTGGTCTGCTCCTCCCACTCCTGCGTCTGGCGGTTCTGCCAGCGCCGGTTCACCGCCAGCCCGAACGTCGCGGTGGGCTGGCCGGTGTTGGTGAAGCGCAACTCGGGGTCTCGCGTCACGTTGCCCACGAGGGTCACGCTGTTGTCCGGCATGGTCTCTCCTCCTCGTAACTCTCCGTCGCCGCCGTTGTGCGAGCGTCGAGGGTCAGCCCGCCGCCGGAGCGGCCGCGTCGGCTGCGGCCTCCGACGAGGACCCCTCCTGGTCCGCCGGTGCGGCCGGGCCGCCCCGACCGCCGGCCCCCGCCAGCTCATCTTCGCCGCCCGATTCGCGCCCTGGTTCGGCACCGCGGCCGGCCTCGGCGCGCGGGCCGCGACCGCCCTGCCCGCGACCCGCCGGGCCACGGGGCCCGGGGCGGGTGTGGCCGGCTCCTCCGGACGCGAGTCGTGCGGCGACCTTGTCGGGGATGCGGATCACCTTGAAGCGCAGGACCTCGTCCGCAAGGGTCAGCAACCGGTCGATCTCGTCCACGGTGCGCGGCTCCCCGGAGAGCTCGACGAGGACGTAGTAGCCCTCTCGGCGGTGCTTCACCTCGTAGGCGAACGGCCGGCGTCCCCACCGGTCGACGTGGCCGGGCACGCCGTCGTTGGCGCGGATGGTCTCGAGGAGGCGGTCGACGACCGCCTGGATCGCCGGCGGCTCTGCGCCGACGTCGAAGATCACCATGACTTCGTACGGCCGCATCTGCGGCTCACCTCCCTCCGGACCGGGTGCTGGTGCACCCGGGCCCCGGTGGTCCGGGGCAGGGCTCGTCTGTCTCGACCGCAGGCGACGGCGTCGCCGGCGCTGGGCCGGGAACAGCGTAGCCGACGGCTACGCCTCGGCCGCGCCCAGGCTCCGGTCGAGCTCGTCGGAGCCGTGGTAGCTCTCGGCGTCGGCCGGGAACGCCCCCGAACGCACGTCCGACGCGAATGCCGCGACCGCCGCGGTGGCCGTCTCCGCCAGGTGCGCGTACTGGCGCACGAACTTCGGCACCGGGCCCGCCCCGAGACCGAGGAGGTCGTGGAAGACGAGGACCTGCCCGTCGCAGTGCGGCCCCGCACCGATGCCGATCGTCGGGATCGGGAGCTCTTCGGTGACGCGGGCCGCCACCACGTCGGGGACGCCCTCCAGCACCAGCGCGAAACAGCCGGCGTCGGCGAGTGCGTGGGCGGCGTCGAGCAGCGCACGGGCACCGTCGGTGTCGCGGGCCTGGACCCGGTACCCGCCCATCGGCAGGACCGACTGCGGCGTGAGGCCGAGGTGGCCCATGACCGGGATCTCGGCGCGCACCATCGCCTCGACGACCCGAACTCTCGCCAGGCCACCCTCGAGCTTCACGGCTCCCGCGCCGACGCGCACGAGGGACGCCGCGTTGGCCACCGCCCCGTCCACGGAGAGGTGGTAGCTCATCCAGGGCATGTCGCCGAGCACGAGCGCCGACGGGCGTGCCCGGGCGACCGCTGCCGTGTGGCGGACCATGTCGTCGATCGTGACGTGCAGGGTGTCGGGGTAGCCGAGGACGTTGTTGGCGACCGAATCGCCGACGAGGATCACGTCGACGCCTCCCGCGTCGGCGATCCGGGCGCCCGGCTCGTCGTACGCGGTCAGCATCACCACGGGCTGGCCGCCCGCGCGGCGCTTGCGCGCCCTCAGCATCGGTACGGTGACCGGCCCTCTCGGCTGGCCCGGTCGGATGGCGGTAGGGCTGTCGAGCACATGCCCTCCTTTGGAACGGGAGTCTGGGATCTGGCTGGGGTGCTGCGTTGGCTCGGCCGGTGCCGCCCGTGTGCGGCCCTGCCGGCTCCGACCCTACCCCTGTACCCCCGTGCGGTGCCTACGCGCGACCGTTCCCCCCCGCGTGGGCGGACCGCCCGCCGGCGGGGTACTTGCGCATCAGGTGGTGCCAGGCGCAGGCGGGGCACACTTCGACGTCGTAACAGAGCACGGGTTGGCTCCGGCGCCTGAGCCGGTCCAGCTCCGTCGCTGTGCCGGGACACCTGCCGCCCGGCGGCAGACCTGCGCCGAAGACGTAGGTCACCTGCACCGTGCGCTCGTCACCGCAGATCGGGCAGTCGTCGCCCAGCGGCCTGCCGACGTTGCGCGCGGCTCGCAGAAGCTCGGGGTGGGCGTCGCAGACGTCGTCTGGGACGACCTTGCCGCGGCGGACGTCCCGGACGACGGCGTCGCGCACGAGGCGGTACTCGACCCGAGCCTCGTGCGCCGGTTCCTCGACATGCCGGGGAGCGCCTGGGCCCGAGCGGAACGTCACGCCGAGAGGCTACCGCCGCGCCGGGGCCGCACGGCCGGACCCGGCCCCCGCATCGCGACGCGCGTCGCTATATCGGGCCGATATAGTTGGCAGCCGTATGCTGGACCTTGCGATCCTCGGGCTCCTAGAGGAGCGTGGCGACCTCCACGGCTACGAGATCCGCCGGCAGCTGCGCGAGGGGCTCGGGCTGCTCGCCAACGTGTCGTTCGGCTCGCTGTACCCGGCGCTCGCACGTCTCGAGGCGGCGGGTGCCGTCGAAGCGATCGAAGCCCCCTCGGCGATCGAGCCGCCGTTCGAACCGGTGCCGCCTACGGGCTCGTTGAGCGGTGAGCTCGCCGTCCTGCGTGCCCGGCGCCGCACGGCCCGGCGGCCACGGGGCCGGCGATCGCGCAAGGTGTACCGCATCACCGACAGCGGACGCGCCTTGTTCGGCGACCTGCTCGCCGGACCCGGCGCGGCCGACGATCCCCGCAGCTTCGGCCTCCAGCTCGCCTTCGCCCGCCACCTCCCGGCCCCGGCACGCCTCGCGCTCTTGGAGCGGCGCCGGACGCAGCTCGCAGAGCGTCTCGAAGAGGTCCGGGCCGCTGGCGGCGACCGCGCGCTCGACGTCTACGCGCGCTCGGTCGTCGAGCACACCGCCGACGCGTTGCAGAACGACATCCGCTGGCTCGACCGCCTCGTCGAAGCCGAGGAGCAGGCCACCGGCGCCACCGGTCATGCCGCCAAGCGGGCCGCCGGGTGACCCGCCCCCACCATCCCACCCCCCTTGGACCGCATCCCACGCCCCGGAGGGACCCGAAAGAGACAAGGAGACGACCGATGAGCAGCATCAGAGTCGCCATCGCCGGCGTGGGGAACTGCGCCAGCTCGCTC
>JAJZMN010000106.1 GCA_021850345.1 Actinomycetes bacterium
GGGCTCGTGATGATCCAGCCCGACCTCGGCACCGGGATCATCATGTCGGTCGTGCTCCTCGTGATGCTGTCGGTCGCGGGTCTGCCCACGCGCGTGCTCGCCGTGCTGCTCATCGGCGCGGTGGCGGTCGTCGCGCTGGTGCTCGGCGCAGGGCTCTTGCACCACTACCAGGTGCTGCGCATCACGAGCTTCCTGCACCAGTCGACAAAGCACCCCACCGGCACACTCGCCGGTGCGGTGTACAACCTCCAGCAGGCGAAGGACGCGATCGGGGCAGGCGGCCTCTTCGGCACCGGAATCGGCCACGGCGCGGCCACCAACCTCGGGTACGTGCCCGAGCAGCAGACGGACTTCATCTTCACGGCCGTCGGCGAGCAGCTCGGGTTCGTGGGCGCCGTCGGCGTGCTCGGGCTGCTCTTCTTCCTGGCGTGGCGGGTGCTGCACATCGGGCAGATCGCTCGTGACGACTTCGGGCGCCTGCTCTGTGCCGGCGTGTTCGCCTTCATCGCGTTCAGCACCTTCCAGAACGCCGGGATGACGATGGGCATCATGCCGATCACCGGGATCCCGCTCCCGTTCATCAGCTACGGGGGGACCGCGGTGATCGCGTTCTTCACGAGCATCGGCCTCGCGCTGAGCGTGTACGCCCGCCGGGGGGGCTAGCCGTAGTGGAAGGGGTCTCGGTCGAGGCGGCCGCTGCCCAGTCCCCGGTGCCCACGACGTCTGCGGGCGCGGGGGAAGAGCGCGCTCAGGTGCGGCCGGTGCCCCCGGTCGCGTCGCTCGCCCCTTCGGTCGACGGGCCGGCGGCCGGCGCGCGCACCTATCGCATCGTGCGGGTCGCCTCCGTCGACGTCGCCCTGCCGGACCAGTACCCCACCGTGACGCTCGAGGACGTAGAGGAGCACCGCGCCCGTCTCGCCTTCCGGATCGGCACCGCGGAAGGGGTCGCCCTCGCCCATGCGCTCGCGGGCACGTCCGCGCCGCGCCCGCTCACCCACGACCTGTTCGCGCTCGCCCTCGAGCGCTGCGGCGTCGACGTCGTGGCCGTCCGTCTCACGGGGCGGATCGCCACGACGTACTTCGCGGAGCTCGAGCTCGCCGGTCCTCGGGGCCGCGAGGTGCTCTCGTGCCGGCCGAGCGACGGGATCTGCCTCGCGCTGCGCCAGCGGGTCGCGGCCCCGGTGCTGTGCGACGAGCGGCTGTTCGTCGTCCCCGGTGACGTGGCGCCCGATGTCCCCGGTGCCGTGGCGCCCGACGTCCCCGGTGACGTGGTGCCCGACACCCCAGCGCACGGGCCGGCCTAGGTCGCGACCCGGAACTCTGTCTCGCTCGGCAGGCTGACGCCCATCGCGCGCTCGGTGACCGTGGACGAGCCCTCCTGGGAGATGCGCATGAGCAGGGCGATCAACGCGTAGTTCGCGACCAGCGAGGACCCCCCGTAGGCGACGAAGGGGAGGGTGATCCCGGTGAACGGAAGCAGGCGGGTCACTCCCGCCATGATGAAGAACGCCTGGAAGCCGAGCACCGCGGTGAGGCCGACCGCGACGAGCCGCGAGAAGTCCGACCGCGCCACCTGTGCGATTCGCAGCCCTGCGCCGACGAGGAGGACGAACGCGATCACGACGGCGGCCGCGCCGATGAAGCCGAGCTGGTCCCCGATCCCGGCGAAGATCATGTCGGTCGTGACGTGGAAGTTCGGGAACGGGTTCGCATAGGCGTCGGTGCCGAGGCCCGACCCTCCGATGCCGCCGTGCGCGAAGTCGAAGAAGCCGTAGCCGAGCTGGGTGTTGGGCGCGGCGTGGAGCCACAGGTCGATGCGTGTGCGTACCTGGTGGAACAGGTGCGCGGCCGCGAAGGCCCCCACGGCGAAAAGCGCGATGGAAAAGAGGATGTACGCCCAGCGCCCGGTCGTCACCCAGAGGAGCACCACGAACATCGTGAAGATGAGCATCGCGAAGCCGACGTCGTCCTCGAGGCCGATGACGCCCATCGCGAACGCCCAGAAGAGGAGGATCGGCACGAGCGGCCGCGGGTCGAGGACGAGCCGGTCCCCGACCCGTGCGGTGGGGATGGAGAGGAGCTCCTTCTTCTCGGCGAAGTAGGAGGCGAAGAAGACCACGAGGAGGAGCTTGGCGAACTCGATCGGCTGGAACTCGATGGGGCCGAGGCCGATCCACAAGTGCGTTGTTGTGACGGGCTTGCCGAGATGCGGCACGAGCGGCGCGAGGAGCATCGCGATGGCGGCCGCGAGGAGGAGGTACCGGTAGCGGTCCATGTCTCTCGTGTGGCGGACCGCGAGGAGGATGCCGATGTAGCAGATGATGCCCACCACCGCCCAGGTGGCCTGCGCCTTCGCGGCCGGAGGTGTGAACCGGACGATGACGACGTAGCCGATGCCGTTCAGCAGCGCCGCGAGCGGCAGGACCACGGCGTTCGCGTCCGGGGCGAGCCAGCGGTTCGCGATGTGCGCGACGAGGGCCATGCCGAGGATGATGGCCAGGATCGGCCCGATGTGTGCCGGGACCTTGCCGTTCGCGCCGACCTCGGCGACCACGTAGAGCGCGACGGTGATCACCGCGGCGAAGATGAGCAACCCGAGCTCGGTCCGCCGCTTGGGCTTCGGGCCGCTGCGCCACGCCGGGATGCGCCGCACCCGGCTCACGCGCGCCTGGAGCACTGTGGTCGTCGCCACGGCCGGAAGCGTAGCGGGGCGTGTACGCTGGAGGGGTCTCATGGCACTCTCCCGCACGCCCCCCGATCAGGATGGGGGCGTGCCGGTGACCTCGGACTTGGCGGCCGGTGCGAGCTCCCCGGCGGCTCCTCCGACCACCGGCTTCGCCTCCGCTTCACCGTCTCCGTCCAAGGTCGGGTCGGTGTCGGCGCTGACGCGCGACGAGTCGCTCGCCGGTGAGCGGCGCACGGTACCGGTGGCGGAGCCGATCGCCGCCTACGGCTACCGGCGCTTCACCAACAAGGAGCTGTCGCGCCTCGACTTCCTCTCTCGGCTGCTGGACCTCGCCGAGGACACGCGCCTGCCCCTCTTGGAGCAGGTGAAGTTCATGGCCATCTTCGCCGAGGCGCTCGACGAGTTCTTCCAGGTGCGCGTCGCGGGGCTCCAGGACAAGCTCGTCGCCGGCGTGCGCACCCGATCGGTCGACGGCCTGCGACCCGGCGAGGAGCTCGCGGCGATACGGCAGCGTGTCGCCAAGCTGGTCGCCCGCCAGGACGCCGTCTTCCTCGACGTGCTCGTGCCCGCACTCGCCGACGCGGGGATCCGCTGGTCCGACTGGTCCTCTCTCGACGACGACGACCGCGCCTACCTCGTCGACGTCTTCAACCGGGAGATCTACCCGGTGCTGACCCCCCTCGCCGTCGATCCGGGCCACCCGTTCCCCTACATCTCCAACCTGTCGCTCAACCTGCTCGTGGAGGTGGGCGACCCCTCCACGGGCGAGCAGCGGATCGCCAGGGTGAAGGTACCCCCGTTGCTCCCGCGCTTCGTCGTGATGCCCGACGGCGAGCGGTTCGTCCCCTTGGAGCAGGTCATCGCCGCGCATCTGCACACGCTGTTCCCCGGGATGGCCATCGGGGAACACGACACGTTCCGGGTGACCCGCAATGCCGACCTTGCCCTCGAAGAGGACGAGGCCGACGACCTGCTCGTGGCGGTCGAGATGGAGCTGCGCCGGCGCCGGTTCGGCAGTGCGGTCCGCCTCGAGATCACCTCCGCGGCGGACCCGGCCCTCGTCGAGCGGCTGCGGGCCGAGCTCGACGTCCCCCGTGACGGCGTCTACACGCTCGACGCGCCGATCGACCTGTCGGGCCTGTGGGCCGTCTACGGGCTGGACCGCCCGGATCTCCACGCGGAGACCTGGACCCCGATGACGCCGCCGTACCTCGCGACCGCCGGCAACGAGCCGACCGACCTCTTCGGGATCCTCCGGGAGCGCGATGTGCTCGTCCACCACCCCTACGACTCGTTCGCGACCTCGGTCGAGGCCTTCGTTGCCCAGGCGGCCGACGATCCGCAGGTCCTCGGGATCAAGCAGACCCTCTACCGGACCTCGGGCGACAGCCCGATCGTGGCCTCCCTCATCAAGGCCGCCGAGAGCGGCAAGCAGGTGGCGGCGATCGTCGAGCTGAAGGCCCGCTTCGACGAGCAGGCCAACATCGGGTGGGCACGCGCGCTCGAGGAGGCGGGGGTGCACGTCGTCTACGGGCTCGTCGGGCTGAAGACGCACTCGAAGACCGTGCTGGTCCTGCGTCGAGAGGAGGACGGCATCCGCCGCTACTGCCACGTCGGCACCGGCAATTACAACTCACGCACCGCTGCGACCTACGAGGACTTGGGGCTGCTCACCTCCGAACAGGACATCGGCGCGGACGTCGGCGACCTCTTCAATTACCTGACGGGCTACAGCAGGCAGTCCGAGTACCGCGAGATCCTCGTGGCGCCCGTGACGCTGCGTGAGCGGATGCTCCAGCTCATCGCCCGCCAGACGGACGCCGGGCCGGCAGGGCGGATCGTGCTCAAGGTGAACGGGCTCACCGACCCCGAGATGATCGACGCGCTCTACCGGGCGTCGCGCGCCGGGGTGCCCGTCGACCTCGCGGTGCGCGGGATGTGCAGCTTGCGCCCCGGGGTCCCCGGGCTCTCCGACACGATCACGGTCCGCTCCATCGTGGGCCAGTTCCTCGAGCACTCGCGCATCTACCGGTTCGGCGGCTCGCAAGACGACGCTCCGCACCGGCATCCCGGAGCGGGCACGGCGTCGCTTCCCCTGCAGCTCTACATCGGCTCGGCGGACTTGATGGAGCGCAACCTCGACCGGCGCATCGAGGTCCTCACCCCGGTACGCGACGTCGAGCTGCAGGGCCGGCTGCTCGAGATCCTCGACCTCGTGTTCACCGATGACGTGAACGCCTGGGCACTCGATGCGGACGGGGACTGGGAGCGGCTCCGTCCGGTGAAGGGGGTCGACTCGCAGCGGCGGCTGAAGGAACTGGCCCTCGAGCGTGCGCGTCGCCGTCGGGACGTGGACCCTCGCCACGACGGCTCGCCCGCCGCCGCTTGCCCTCCCGGCCGAACTTGAGCGAGAGGTAGGCGGCACCACCCGCGGGGATCGGCAGCCAGAAGTTGACGAGCCGGTAGGAGAGGACGCCGAGGATCGCGACGGTCTTGGGGACGCCGAACCCCACCAGGGTGGGGATGAGCACGCCCTCGACGACACCGAGGCCGCTCGGGGTGAGGGGGATGACGGCGAGGATGTTGGCGAGGCCGTAGGCGACGAGCAGGTCGATCGGCGAGACCAGGTGGCCGAAGGCCAGCACGAACACCCACAGTGACGCCGCGTCGAAGAGCCAGTTGAGCGCCGCCCACTCGAGTGCGTGGACGAGCAGGGCGCGGTCGCGCAGGAGGATCTGGAGCCGGTCTGCGATCGTCTGGACGAGCGAGGTCACCTTGTCGGCGTTGACGAAGGGCACCTTCTCGGTCACGGCGCGCAGCCGGTCGAGCGCGCGGCGCTGCCCCCTCGTGAGCAGGAGGACGACGCCGGCGAACAGTCCGAAGAGGATGACCCCGGCGAGCGCGGCGAACCCGTAGAGGGGGTTGTAACCCCTGAGCGGGATGGAGATGAGGAGCGCGAGGACGAAGATGACGTTGAGCACCACCGCCGAGCCGACGCCCTGGGTCGCGAGGCCGAAGGCCGCGGTGCCGCTCGGCACCTCGAGCTCGGTGAGCAGCCGGTACGCGACGGCGGTTCCCGGCGCAGTGCCGCCGGGCACGACGTGGCTCACCGCGAGGCTCGACATGTTCACGCGGAAGAGCACGCTTCGGCGCGGGGCGCCGGGCGAGAGCACCGTGTGGCTCAGCTCGGCGTAGGCGAGGAGGGCCGCGAGCTCGAGGCCGACGGCCACGAGCAGCCCGATGACGTTGACGCGACCGAGCAGGAAAAGCGAGCGGCGGGCGTTCGCGATCTCCGGGAGTAGGACGTACTCGAGCACGAAGATGATGGCCACGATGGCGACCGCCCAGCGCAGCGGCGGGGAGCGCAACCATCGCCCCAACCGGGCACGCCGCGCCTGGTTGACGGGGTTCCCCGGCTTCTCGGGCGTGGTGGCGGGTCCGCCCGTGGCGCCGGCGGGCGCGGCCGGTTCCTGGATCGGCTCCTCCACGAGCCCATGCTTCCATGTGAGTGGGTCAGAAGGCGGCTCCATCCGGGGTTTCCGAGGTGCCCGGCTCACGCGGAGCGCGACGGCCCCTCTAAGCTGCCGCGCCGTGCGAGTCCTGGTCGTCGTCCCGACCTACAACGAAGCCGCCAACATCGAGGAGCTCCTGCGCCAGGTGCACGCCGCGCTGCCCGAGGCCGGCATCCTCGTGGTCGACGACGGGAGCCCCGACGGGACCGCGGACCTCGTCGAGAAGGTGGGGGCCGAGCTCGGCGACGTCCACGTGCTGCGTCGCGACGCGAAGTCGGGGCTCGGCAGCGCTTACCGCACGGGCTTCCGCTGGGGCCTCGCGGCGGGCTACGAGGCGTGCGTCGAGATGGATGCCGACTTCTCCCACGACCCGGCGGCCCTTCCCGGGCTCGTCGCGCCCTTGGAGGACGGCTACGAGGTGGTCGTCGGTTCCCGGTACGTGCCCGGGGGCTCGATCCCCAACTGGTCGTGGTACCGGCACCTGTTGTCGTGGGGCGGCAACCGGTACGCGGACGCGGTGCTCGGGCTCGGGGTGCGCGACTCGACGGCGGGGTTCCGGGTGTACGCCGCGTCGGTCCTGGGGCGACTGGACCTCGACCGGATCAGGGCTGACGGCTACGGGTTCCAGATCGAGATGACCTACCGGGCGAAGCAGGCCGGCGCGCCCATCACCGAGGTGCCGATCAGCTTCGTCGACCGCGTCGCCGGGGAGTCGAAGATGTCCTCGGCGATCGTCGTCGAGGCGTTCTTCCTCGTCGCGTGGTGGGGCATCGGGCGGCTCGCCGAGCGGCTGGCCGGGGGCCGGCCGGCCGGAGCGAACGGTCGCAGGCGGCGGTCTGCGATCATGGGAGGGTGAGCTCGGAAGGCGAGCGGATCCTCGTCGTCGACGACGAGCCGTTCATCACGGACCTCCTGTCCGCCGCGCTCCGCTTCGAGGGCTTCGACGTCGAGGTCGCCGGATCGGGGAGGGAGGCCCTGCAGCTCGCGCAACCGGCCCGTTACGACCTCATCATGCTCGATGTCATGATGCCCGACCTCGAAGGGACCGAGGTCTGCCGGCGGCTGCGGGAGCAGGGGGTGGGCACCCCGGTCGTGTTCCTCACGGCGCGCGACAGCACCGAGGACAAGGTCCAGGGCCTCGGGATGGCCGACGACTACGTGACGAAGCCCTTCAGCCTGGAAGAGCTGGTTGCCCGCGTGCGTGCGGTCCTCCGCCGCACCGGCCACGACAGCCAGGACGGGTCGGAGCTGCGTTACGCGGACCTGGTGATGAACGTCGACACCCACGAGGTCTGGCGCGACGGCCGCTCGATCGAGCTGACCGCGACCGAATTCCGCGTGCTCCAGTACCTGCTCGAACACCCCCGCCGGGTCGTCCCCAAATCCGAGATCATCGACCACGTGTGGGACTACTCCTTCAGCGGCGACCCCAACATCGTCGAGACCTACATCAGCTACCTGAGGAAGAAGCTCGACGAGGGAAGCTCTCCTTTGATCCAGACGGTGCGCGGCGTCGGCTACAGCCTTCGCCTGCCCAAGGACTGAAGCGGCACCGTGCGCCTGCGCCGCGGACTGACGCTGGCGATGGCGGTCCTGCTCGTCATCGGGCTCCTCGTCGCCGACGTGGTGACCTACACGTCGTTGCGGTCGTTCCTCTATGGACGGCTGGACTCCCAGCTGGGCTTCTCCCAGAGCAACGCGGTGCGCTACCTCGTCTACCTCGACCACCGGGGACAGGCGCCCTCCGCCGAAGGGATCGGCGACCGCCTGAGCCCCGACGTCTACGTGATCGTCCTCAGCCACGCCGGCAAGGTCATCACGGCACGCCCGTCCGGCACGCCGCTCAAGCCGACACCGAGACCCGTCGTGCCGCGCTCGGTGCGCCTGTCGCCCACAATCGGAACGGCGCGCGGCCCTTACCGCCCGAACCCCTACAACTTCACACTCGTCGCGCATGACGGCACGTCCTACCGCGCCGCCGCCGCCCGCGTCCCGCAGGGGACCGTCATCGTGGCGGTGCCGCTCAAGCAGACCGAGGCGACGATGACATCGCTCGTCCGCATCGAGATCGGTGTCTCCGTGGCCGTGCTGCTCGCGCTCTGCGGCGTCGCGCTGTGGACGGTCAGGCGGGGGCTGCGACCGCTCGACGACATGGCGAAGACCGCCGGCGAGATCGCCTCGGGTGCTGACCTCGCAAGGCGCGTCGAGGAGGACGACCCCGACAGCGAGGTCGGACGGCTCGGCGTGGCGATCAACACCATGCTCGGCCGGATCGAGGAGGCCTTCGGGGAGAAGTCAGCGTCCGAGGCGCGCCTGCGCCAATTCGTCGCCGACGCGTCCCACGAGCTCCGTACCCCGCTCACCTCGATCCGCGGCTATGTGGAGCTGTTGCGAAACGGCGCCATCGCGGGCGAGGAGGAGCGGGCGAAGGCCCTGCGCAGGGTGGAGCGCGAAGCGAGCAGGATGAGCGGGCTCGTCGACGACCTGCTCCTGCTCGCGCGCCTCGACCAGGGCAGGCCGCTCGAGCGAGCGCCGGTCGACCTGCGACGCGTGGGGCGCGACGCGGTGGACGACGCGCAGGTGACCGAGCCCGACCGGCCGGTCGAGCTGGCGGCGCCGGCCGCGGTGACGGTGTCGGGGGATCGCGACCGGCTCGCGCAGGTGGCGCACAACCTCGTGCGCAACGCGCTCGTCCACACGACGCCCGGGTCCCCGGTCCGCGTGGAGGTGGTCGCGCAAGACGCGATGGGCGTCCTGCGGGTGGTCGACGAGGGGCCCGCGCTCACACCCTCGCTGCGCGCGAGGGTCTTCGACCGCTTCTACCGCGGGGACCGCTCCCGCACCGGGGAGGGGACGGGGCTCGGCCTCTCGATCGTGCGGGCGATCGCCGAGGCACTCGGCGGCCACGCGTGGGTGGAACCGCGCCGAGACCGCGAGGGCAACGTCTTTGGGATCGCGGTGCCGCTCGACGCGGCGGACGGGGGAGCGCCGCGCGGCGAGGAGGTGCCGATCACCGCAGCGCGCCCCGAGCCCGCCGGGCGCCCCGAGCCTGCCGGGAGCCGTCGGCCGGGCGACCAGGTGCTCGAGCCGGCGGTCAGAGGCGTGACGAGGTCCCCGGCCACAGCGCGTCGAGGACCGGACGGAGCTTGACCGTCGTCTCGGCGAGCTCGCGCTCGGGGTCGGAGTCCGCGACGATCCCCGCGCCCGCGCGCACCCGCGCCCGGCGTCCGTCGAGCTCGACGGAGCGGATCCCGAGGACCCACTCGCCGTCCCCCGCACCGTCCACCCAGCCCACCACGCCCGCCCAGTAGCTGCGCGCGGCGGGCTCGAGAGCCGCGATCCGCTCGAGTGCGACCGCGCGCGGCACGCCGCCGACCGCCGGGGTGGGGTGCAGGCGAGCGAGCAGGCCGAGCACCGAGTCACTGAGCGCCGGGGCCGCGCCCCCCCCGTTGGCCGCGCCGCTGCCGTGCACCGCGCGCGGCCCGCCGTGCACCGCGCGCGGCCGGGTGGGCGTCGCAGCCGGCCCGAGCGTCCCGCGGATCAGCGTGCCGAGCCGCGCGTCGGAGCGGAGGCGGACCACGTCCGGCGTCGAGGGCACCGTGAGCGACACGCAACGCTGCTCGAGGGCGGCCACGATCTCTTCGACGACCAGACGGTGC
The DNA here is from genome assembly GCA_021850345.1 of Actinomycetes bacterium. Next base: position 9,858 of record JAJZMN010000106.1, read on the forward strand.
TCGGCCCGGTCCTTCGCCGACTCGGCCAGCCACCGCTCGTCGGCGTCCTCGTCGGTGGACGAGAGCGGCACCGTGCCGGCGAAGGCGTGGGAGACGACGGCGCTCCCGTGGCGGGCGATGACGAGCTCGGGCGACGCGCCGACCAGCCGTCCCTCGGGGGTCGGCACCGAGAACGGCGAGAACGGCGTGAGGAGTCCCTCGCTGCCCCACAGGGCGCGGAGCACCGCGGACGGCGCCGGTGGCGTGGAGAGCTCCAGCTCGACCATGCGGCCGAGCACGACCTTGGAGAGCTCGCCAGCCCGGATGCCGGCGACCGCCTGCGCTACCGCCTCCGCGTACCCCGCACCGGGGGGGACCTCGTGGAGTTCGGGGACCTCGTGGAGCTCGGGGACCTCGTGGAGCTCGGGGGGCTCGGGGACCTCGGGGGGCTCGGGGACCTCGTGGAGCTCGGGGGGCTCGTGGATCTCGGGGAGCTCGGGGGACCCTTCGTTGCAGCCGTCGAGGCGGCGGAGCCGATTTGGTGCGACGCCCGGGCGTCGTGCGCCCTGTGTGGAGGGGCGCGCGCGCCGGCGGACCTCCACCCGCCAGGCACGCCCGTCGGCTTCCTTGCACCAGGCGACCGAGGGCACGACCAGCGACGCGGGCGCGGTCCGGTCGAAGGGGAAGGCGCCCAGCGCGACCACAGGCCCGGTCGGACCCGCCGGGTGGACGCCGTCCACGCCCGCCGCGCCGTCCACGCCCCCCGCGCCGTCCACGCCCCCCGCGCCGTCCACGCCG